>NZ_VTYC01000037.1:0-56867 GCF_013114115.1 Vibrio sp. 070316B
TCTTCCTTGGTCATTTGGCACTCTAACTCTCGAAAAATGTAATTCTTACTCATTTCGCGATACTTCAATGATAAAACCTCTAAATACAAGAGGTTGCACTGATTTAAGGAGATATGCACGATTGAACATAAGCAGACATAATGCGCAGTGATGCACATTAAAATCTAGGAGACTTATTAGCCTTATTCCTAGCAGATTTTACGTACAGAGCTATTTAAATTAACTCTTTTAAGCATTTTATGGATTGGCTACATGTTTAATCGATATAATTCCCACCACCTTGATTGCATCAGATAAACACTCTTACAGGCTCCAATCAAAGCGTCTGTCAAAATTAACTTTTACCTCATTACATTACAGCGCCTGCTGGAAAAATTTCAGGTCGACTTCTTGCAAAAACTAACTCTATCTTGATGTTATCCACTCGCTGTTGAAAACAGTTTATCTCTGAGACCTGAACAAACTGAAAAGCCTGAATAACCTGGCCAGCTCATAGTGCTCGTGCATTCCAAGATCTCCCACACATGACTAATGTCTAATCTGAATTGCTGATTACTTAGTTGGGCTCTTTCAAGTTGAGCTCGCTTTAAGCTCTATCAATTTACATCGTTCTCATTACTCAGGCTTAATTAGCTTGTCTCTGATACTCAAAAGAGATTCTTAGAAAGCTGCATAGCATTGAAAATGTATCCGTAGTTAATCGCACTGCAGTAAATTGTGGATAAGTGACAACGCAACGTATTTACTGTTCATATTCATCACTTTGTTGGTGCTCTTCATACCTTGTCTTACATGTGAGATGTTGATACTTCTATTACCTACAAGCTTTTAAAATCAGATATTTAGACAGGTTTCGTATTAACTAATACGTCTTTTGTTTGATAGCATGTCCGGGAAATCAATAACTTACTAAATAAAGGTTTTACATGAAAAGCAGTATGGTCGCCCTATCACTATTATCTATCTTCGCAATGAGCTCCCAAGCGGTTGCTAGTGATAAAGAAGCTTCATCTAAGGAGCTTGGTCAGTTTTATGTTGGTGCTGATATCGGCTTTTACAATGAAACCGAATTTGAATTCCCTAACAACGCTATTGAAGATTCATCAGACCTTTCTGACCTCAGTTATAACCTAGTTGGAGGCTACGAATTCAATACTCATGATGTTGTTAAGTTAGGACTAGAAGCCGAATACCGAAAAATTGGTAAGGTAAGCTATAGCGATTCGATGGATATCGAAGGTCAGGCTTTCTTCGTCAACGTTAAGCCAAAATTCATTGTTAAAGGAGATGCGTTAGACTTATACGTATCACTATTAGCTGGTGTTGGCTCGATGGATATGGACGTAAAAATGTCCGGAACCTCGGAATCTAAATCAGAAGCAGCTTACCAAGTTGGTGCAGAGCTTGGTGCGATAGTCTCAAACAATATCGACATCCACCTTGGCTACCGAAATGCACGTGTTGAAATCTACGATGTCGATGTTTCTTCACAAACCGCTTATATTGGTGCGCGATACAAGTTTTAACCCCTTCGAATAACCGTTAGTCCACTCTAGCAAAGCCTTCCTCTCTAAAGTGGGCGTTACTCGGTCCTTTATCTTGACTGAATCGGCCTATATAAGTTACGTTGTATCTTATTTTGTGTAGGTATAGGAAGTTTAAGGGACTACGTTTTGCAAAATAAACCACCTAAACAGACCACTATTTCGTGTTTAAATTTTGATCTATCAAACAGTTATAATTGAAAATAAGGTGATTAAGCAATCAAATGCTGTGCATTCGGAGTTGCATTACCAATTAAAGTGTTAACATCAGGAAATGTTGTAAACTAGGTGTTTGATATGTTGCCTAAACTTTATAAGTTCAGATCGCTCCACGATAGAAACATACAATCTATATCCGAGTGTTCGTTGTGGTTTGATTACGCTAAATCCTTTAACAACCCTTTTGATTCTAACCACATCTTCAGCCAGTGCCTTCAAAATGATTTTAAGGTGATGTGTTTCTCGCAGTCCAGCGACCACCCTATACTGTGGTCTCAGTATGGTGACAACTTCAAAGGTATGTGTATTGAGTATGACCTTAACTATTATGAGGGTGACGCGAACCTAAATTGCTTTGAGGTTCAATATGAAGACCATCCAAACAATATCTGTTTGCCTTTGTTAGAGAAGTTACCGCCATTAAACTTAGGTACCGAACTCTTTAAGGTAAAGCACTCTAATTGGCGCTATGAGCGAGAATATCGCTGGGTACTTCCTAAGGAAGAGCTCGAAGGCAATAAACTGTTTCTTAACAAGCAATGCCTTACTTCAGTCATTCTCTCAGAGCATGCTCCAGCGGATAGAAAGCTTAAACTGTTAATGACATGCCAACGCCTAGGTATTCCAGTCAAACAAGCAATGGCCAAACAGGACTCATTCACGTTTGAAGTGGTTTGCTAAACAGCCACTGTTGGTAAGTCCGGCTTTGTCAGCAACCTAAATAAAGTGACAGTGCAACTTAAAAGAAAGAGCCACACAAGTGTGGCTCTCTTCATTACATCTTATCGGTTATTTTACCTGGTACCCTATTCTGCATTTGCTCAATTGTCGTCGCTGACATTTGAACATTGGAAAACCAATAGGGTCTGTGCTTAACATTGAACAAATCACTATTATCCAGCGCTTCAAAAATAGAAAACTTTCTCCCTTGGGCTAACGCAGCTCCATAAAGGGTTCTTTCTAGCGCTGGTATGTCATTTACTTCCTCTAACAACGCTCGCTTTATAAACTGGTTGGTTGGGCTCCAGTCAATAAATTCGACAAGCTTCTTAAGTAGCTTGAGTTCGAGTTGCTCTATCATCGACTCTAGAAATTTCGTATTTGGGATGACTTCAGCGCAAGCATAATACTCTTCATGCTTATCACTCGCATCACGATAGCCGATCATGGTTTTAACCAAAGCATCTTCGAATGTCGAAGAGAAATGATTACAAATCAGAAATAAAGGTAAGACTCTCAGTACACCTAAAAGAATTCCAACATTTGGATCTTTAACGGACGTTTCTTGTAACCTCATGCGCGTAGTATTCGAGGTCACCACCAAATGTTGCCAAACCTTCGGTACGATATGTTTAATGTTGTTGTCATTCCACTTAATCAGTTGCTGACTCATTAGTAATGGAAACAACAAACGGCAGTTCTCGATACCGATTTGCCTTGCCGCAACTTTGGGGTCGAGAATGATTTTAGATTTCTTACCGTACTTTTCTGTGAACTCTCGGTTAGACACAAACTCAACAAGGCTAGAGCTAAGCGTCCTGCTTTCTGATGATATTTTGTGTAACTTTGAAAAGTTTAAAGATGGAGAATACCCAACACTCGCGAACTGATTGTAATCGGGTAATTGGGTAAATAAGGAGCTTATGAGTGTGCCTTGAAGCTTCTCTAGCATGAGTACAGAGGCGGCGTCACTCACATCGTCAATGACGTAACGCAGTGTCTGTTGTTTGGCCGCTACCTTCTCGCGTTTGGCATTTACTCTATCTTGTTCACAGCGCAACAGAATGCGCTGGTTATGTGAAATTCGATCCGCTTCATCAAAGATTACGCTCTCGCAATATCTATTCTCTAAACTAAGTAGCGTGTCGACCTTTGATTGGTCGAGTTTATATTTTGTGGATATCAACCATTTAGTAAAACGAGCCTCAACGTTAATTGAAACTTTTCTAGAGATCTCTATGACTTCTGGGGTGTAATTTTTATTTGCTAACAACAACCGAGACTTTCCTTTGCCCTAATCTTCTTTTGGCAGCATATGCTGACTTTATAAGTGAGCTAAATATTAATAGAAATTAGAGATTGGTTCACGAAATTGTTTCATTAAAATTATAGATATTTAATTATAGTGCATTAGAGCGGTTATTCTGATATGTGAAGACGAATGTATTTCTCAGGAAAGCTGTACTTGAACTTTTTACGCTTAGGCAGATGCTTTTTAGCTTCTTTACAGATTTTGCTATCCCCAGAGGTTCTGACCTTTTTGATTCTTGCATAACCTTTGGCGTGCTTCATCTCAATCATAAGATCACAATATCCTTCTACCTCAATATGACTCTTACTGAGCCCTTTAAGGACAGAGGTCTTAATCTTCTTTGCTACTGGGTTAATCAAGGCATCGTCGGAAAGTGTTAGTGGTGACAAAAAGCACAATAAAATTACAAGATATCTCATACTGTTCTCTTTTAGTTAAGATTGAAAACAGTATGCAGATAATGGAGAGATGTTTAGGATTAACTTAGTATGATGTTGTATTGGATAACACGTAATTATCGAAAATTAAGCTTTCTTTGAGCCTTTAGACTTGAATCCGTTATGCGGGAACACATTGCGAATGCGTTGCTGTACGCTTTTAGGTACGTCCTTAGTGAACTTCAAGTTATAGCCAGAACGTTTCGCATACACTTTTAATTCGCCCTTAAACGCATTGTTGTGGCCGATCTCTTGAAGGTTGTGCTTAAAACTCGGCGGAAGATGACCTTTAACCTGCTCAATAGCGCCATCATTGAATTTGATTTTCAGGACGGGTCTATCTACAGCGACCAACCAAAATACCAACACTGCACCGATTAAGATTACATACATCATAACGTCACCACTAATATTGATGGTTACTTATCGTCAGAAAGAAGCTTGCTTAAATCTTCTTTAAGGCTCGTTACCGTTTTACTCGCCTGTTCGCTGCGTGATGCTTCACTCACCAAATATTCGATGGCGTCAGACAAGGTACAACCTAGCTCATTCGCTCTTTGGGATAGCTTTTCCCAGACGCGATAATCGAGGTCGATTGATTTCTTTTTGGTATGAACTTGTTCAGCGTTAAAGTGGCGTTTGCGCTTCGCCCTAATCGCTTGTTTGAGCTTATTGTCGAGCTCTGGAGACATGTTGTCTGATATCCACTCAAGCACACCTGTAGGTTGGTGTTCGAGCTTTAATAACGCCTGAATAGCGACGTCAGCTTCACTTGAATCAATGTGGCAGGTGATCGATTCGCCTTCTTTCCATTTTTTGACCAGATAGTTCCATTTCCAACCACATTCTAAGTTTTCAAGTTGCTGATATTTCATGTCTAATCTCGAGTGTTAATCCTAGTGACAGCGTAACCCAAAATGGGCGATTTAACAATTATTGTCTTGAAAGAATAGACCAAGATCATACTTATATTAGTCCAGTGATCAGTAACGTCCATATAGAGCTACAAGCGAGATCGGTTTTTCTATATACTCCCTACCTCATTATCATAATCAGAAACTTAAATGACTCAAGTAGATTGGCGACATGTTACGCCTCAGTACGACGAATATAGCGCTCAATTAGAGCAATTCCATGACATCTCGCCTCTCCCATTTTCAGATATTCAACACAGATTCAGAGACGCGTTGACTCGCTTTGTCCGCTTATCAAACCTTTCACGTGTTTTGTTGGTCAACTCTCCGGACAACTCGATCTATCGCCAAATGATCGTTGAGTCTTTAGTCGCTGAACTGAATGACGATACACAGCCCGTTATCAAAACCGAATCGTTGAATGCAATTTCTCTGTTTGACCAAGTTCAGTCTAGAGATGGAAAAGTCATCGCGACGAAACCTGGTCTACTCACCAGAGCAAACAACGGCTACTTGATCGTATCTGCAAATTTGATTCTTGCTAACCCGGGTAGCTGGTTATTATTAAAATCTGCGCTTCTTAGCGAAGCTGTGGAGCCAATCAGCAGTAACCCTGAGCACTTGAATCAATCACCAACGCTTCCTCTTACATACAACATCAAATTGATTGTCGTTGGAGACAGAGCGCAACTCGGTGACCTTGATTACTTGGATAGCGATATTCAAACTGGTTTTTGTCTTTTTAGTGAAATTGAACAAGACATTAAACTGTCTGAAGAGACTTTGACTCAATATCTAGGGTATCTGAAGTGGCTTCAGAAGCGTTACGAACTGCCGAATATTACTCAACAAGCGTTGACGGCAATTTTGACCGCAGGCGCTCGAGAAACAGAAGATCAAAGTTACATTCCATTGTGTCCGATTTGGCACAACGCGCTACTGAATGAAGCGCTGATTGAAGCCAATAACGGCGAGATTGATATTCAGCATATCCAACAAGCTCAACAGCATAAATACAATCGAGAATCATACCTACCAGAGCGCGCACTTGATGATATTCGAGATGGCCAAGTCATCATCGAAACTGAAGGTGAACAAGTGGGCCAAGTGAACGGCCTAACCGTTATCGATGTTCCAGGCCACCCAATCTCTTATGGTGAGCCAGCACGTATTTCGTGTGTCATTCACTTTGGCGATGGTGATATTGCCGATGTTGAACGTAAAGCTGAGCTTGGTGGTAACCTGCATGCGAAAGGCATGATGATCATGCAAGCGTTCGTTAGCAGTGCGCTAAACCTTGAAGATCCATTGCCATACGCTGCGTCTGTCGTGTTTGAACAATCGTATTGCGAAGTTGATGGCGACAGTGCTTCGCTTGCTGAGCTGTGTTCTCTAGTGAGCGCACTATCTGAATACCCTATCGACCAACAAATCGCTGTAACGGGTGCTGTCGACCAATTTGGTCGTGTGCAAGCGGTTGGTGGCCTCAATGAGAAGATCGAAGGTTTCTACCATGTTTGTAAGCATCAAGGCCTAACAGGCAAACAAGGCGTGATACTTCCAAGGTCTAATCTGAGACATCTTGCACTGAAACCGGACCTTATCGAAAGCATCAAAAACGAAGAATTTCACATCTGGTCTGTGTCAAATGTAGACGAAGCTATTCCTCTCATTATGAGCAAACCATTTAGAGACGATGAAGAAGAAAGCGTTCTTAGTAAAATCGCGGAACGTATTGAAAACTTTGAAAGACATGAGCACCCAATTGGAATTGTTGGACGCATCAAAAACTGGTTTGTCTAGTACTGATCGGACTTGTTTAGCGTACACCTGTTCACTAATATGCACCTATCAAAAATCGGAGTAATTGATAATGCAAAACAAACGTGATTCTTACACTCGCGAAGAGCTTCTAGCTTCAAGCCAAGGCGAACTATGGCCACAAGGTCCTCAACTACCAGCACCAAACATGTTGATGATGGACCGCATCACCAAAATGTCTGAGACTGAAGGTGATTTCGGTAAAGGTTTAGTGCTTGCTGAGCTCGATATTACTCCTGACCTATGGTTCTTCGATTGTCACTTCCCTGGTGACCCAGTAATGCCTGGTTGTCTAGGCCTTGATGCAATGTGGCAACTGGTTGGTTTCTACCTTGGTTGGGTTGGCGGCGAAGGTAAAGGCCGTGCTCTAGGTGTTGGTGAAGTTAAATTCACTGGTCAAATCCTACCTACAGCGAAAAAAGTAACGTACGAGATCCACATGAAGCGTGTTGTTAACCGTCGCCTAGTTATGGGCCTTGCTGATGGTCGCGTACTTGTTGATGGCAAAGAGATTTATGTTGCTAAAGATTTGAAAGTTGGCCTTTTCCAAGACACGTCAGCATTCTAATTAGATAGTTAAATTTAAATAAAGCAGCCAATGGCTGCTTTATTTTTATCTGCAATATATTTAGTTATAGTGCATTAAGGTTCGGATTAATTGAGATATAACATCCACCAGCTATGAATGCTACCTTCAGAACATACCAACTACTCTCTATGTTATTTTGCAAACTTTACCTCCCCCTAAAAACTAACAAGGCTCCATTGTATTTAAACCAATGAAGCCCTGACCTTGAATTCGTTGCGCTCTATCTACTTGTAGAGACCTGCTTGTTTATCATCTCTGGCATCTCGCCAACCACCTAACCAATAAGACCGAGAATCCATTTGACTATATGGGCAAGCTTCTTGTGACCTACCGTTTAAACCAGCTTTATAGCCTTGAGATTGTGCTCGTTCTAGTCGATCACGCTTTTGTCTCTTCATAGTGCAGTCCTCATACGGGTATTTCGATTTACTAACATACAATGATTACAACTTTGCGGAGTTTTTGTGACTCCAAGTTTAAGAATTGACCAATTTCTCAGTTTTCTCAAGGTGAAAAAAAGCCCGAGTTCAGAATTGTGAACTCGGGCTCAAGAGAAAAAATTATTTAAATTTTCTACGGAACCCTAACAGACCAAGTACAGTCAAAGTTAACCAACCTAGGCTACCACCTTGACGATCGACTTTCTCTGAGTCGGCACTACGAGCTTGAATATCAGCTTGAGTTTTGCCAGCAATAGGAACAAGTTTAACCGCTACAACCTCTTCTACCGCATTAGATGACGCGCCACCACAGTATGAGTTGTGAGACGTTGTATCATACGGCTGAGCTGTTCCACCAACAGTACACTTAATCGCAGTCGCCGAGATTACACCAGCATCGTTAATGTCAGTTGCGTCGATGATTCTAAACTTGTTGTTTTCACCAGAAGCATCACCATCATTGGTTAGATCGTCTAGCCACCAAGCTTTGCTCTGAAACAGCGCAATTCTTGATGCGTCAGTGCCATTTGCTTGATACGGGTAAATAAAGCCTCTGTGTCTTCTTTCACTACCGTCTACTTCACGAGTCGTTTCCGCATCAATCTGGCCTACAAATTCATTGTAGTTATTTACTGCTTTAGCTTCGCCACTTGAGCCACTAAAGAAAATGCCACCGGATAAGAATGTTGCTGTTGGGTTTGTCGCATCCGTTACAACAAAGATCTTATTACCTGCACTACCATTCTCTGGAACATAGCCATTACGTTTGGCATAACCAACAGCGAACAAGTTGTTGTTAATATCAGTCGCAACAGAGTTGCTGTATCTCGCATCGTCATTAGACGAGCCAGACTTAACCTCTGCGCCGCTAATCTGTGTAGTTGTCCATGTCGCACTCGTTAGATCTAACGAATTGCTCACAAAGACACTGGCATTCATGTCTTGTAGGTCGCCGTTACCATTTTCGGTATTATAGCCAACACCATAGAAAACAGAGTTTGATTCAACGATTGAGCGCATGCTGCCTTGAGCAAAATAATCACCTTCTTGAGCATTACCGCTGCGAATCCAATCAATTTCTTTGGTCGTAGTGTCATCCCAGATTGCCGCTTTAGAAGCAAAAGCTTTGTCTGGCTCAGATGTATCTGTAGGTGCAAACTCCTCAGACACACTACCTACATTGTAAACAGTGCCGTTACTTGCTGTGATAGCTTTCCAAGCACGTGTTTCAGAAGTACCAGTAGGTCCATTTGTCGTCGTAAATAGTGCGTTGTTGCGGATACCACCTTCAGATTTAACACCTAATGGTTGAGCTGTATCATCTAGAGAGTTAATCACCGTATTACGGCTCTCATATGTGGCACCACCTTCGACAAAGGCTTTAGCGTTTACATGAGTGAGATCATTTCTTTCCTTGCTCCAAGTATCGTTCCAACGATTTTGAGCCCAGCTCTCACATGTAGAATATCTCAGTTCTCGATAGCAATAGTTTTCGAAATCATCAAACTCTTGGATGTACTGGAATGGAGCATCCATAGCGAAAGGCACTTCTTCGCGATAGCTTACCGCTTCAACCGTATTGCGAGTTTCACCAGCCAGTTTGAATGTAGTGTCAGCACAGTTTGTTGCAGCTGAGTTAAAACACCCTAGTGCAAGGTCATTCGTTCCGTCGGTAGCACTACCAGGCTGGATCGCTACACCAAAAATCTCAGATGCACCGGTAATCGAAGGCGTTACTTCAACGACCTTATACAGCGCAGCGTTGGCATTAGTTGCAGCCAAAACTAGAGCTGCAACTGTTGTTAATTTAAATTTAGTACAAGTCATTATTACTTCTTAACTTTCCTGTTGTAGTGCCTCGAGCTCTTCCCAGCGCTCAAATGCAACTTCAAGCTCCTGCTCTGTCGCAGTTAGCTTATCTAAAACTGGCTGTGTCTGCTCTACAGATTTTGAAAAGAAGCTTGGATCATTAACTTCTTCCTGAAGAGCTTCAATTTGTGTTTCCAATTCTTCTAAACGTTGTGGTAACGCTTCTAGCTCTCGCTGTAGCTTATACGATAACTTCTTAGGTTTAGCTTTAACTGGTGCAGTTTTGGGAGTTTCCTCAACTACTTTCGTTGGCTTTGATGGCTTTTCAACCTGTCGGTATTCAAGCGCCTGCTTTCTTTGCTGTTGCGCATCGTGATAGCCACCAACAAATTCTTCAATCACGCCGTTGCCTTCGAAGATCCAACTTGTCATTACTGTATTATCTACAAACTGACGATCGTGGCTTACTAAAAGAAGCGTACCCTGATAGTTGGCAAGCAAATCTTCTAAAAGTTCCAAAGTTTCGATATCTAGATCGTTGGTTGGCTCATCGAGAATCAGCAAGTTGTTCGATTTGAGGAAAATCCGAGCTAATAACAGACGGTTTTTCTCACCACCAGACAGCGCTTTAACAGGAGTACGAGCGCGTTTAGGCGAGAATAAGAAATCTTGTAAGTAGCTAAGCGCATGACGCTCACGTCCACCTACTGTAACTTCTTGCTTACCGTCAGCTAGGTTATCGATAACCGACTTCTCTGGGTCAAGGATCTCGCGGTATTGGTCAAAATAAGCCACTTCAAGCTTAGTACCGCAATGTAGACGACCTGAATCAGGTTTTAGCTGGTCAAGAAGCAGTTTAAGTACCGTACTCTTACCACAGCCATTAGGGCCGATAAGAGCGATACGATCACCACGCATGATATTGAAGCTGAAGTCTTTAACAATCTCTTTGCCTTCGAAACCAAAGTTGATGTTCTCAGCTTCAAATACAATCTTACCTGAACGCTGAGCATCATCGATTTGGATAACCGCTTTGCCCTGCACTTCACGACGATTCAAACGCTCTTCACGTAGCTTCTTAAGCGCACGTACACGACCTTCGTTACGAGTACGACGAGCTTTGATACCCTGTCGAATCCATACCTCTTCCTGAGCGAGCTTTTTATCGAATTCAGCGTTCTGCATTTCTTCAACGCGAAGCGCTTCTTCTTTCTCAACTAGGTAATTTTCGTAATCACCAGGGAAAGAACTCAATTTACCGCGATCAAGGTCGACGATACGCGTAGCCATCGACTTAATGAACGCACGGTCGTGCGAGATAAAGATGATTGAACCACGGAAGTCTTTCAGGAAGCCTTCTAACCATTCAATAGTAGCAACATCCAAGTGGTTCGTCGGTTCGTCGAGTAGAAGCACGTCAGGGTCACACACAAGCGCACGAGCAAGAGCCGCTTTACGTTGCCAACCACCAGATAAGTCCGTCAGCTTAGTTTCGGCTGTCAGCTTTAAAGCACCTAGAACATTCGTTACACGGTCTTCAAAACGCCATGCATTAGCGTGATCCAATTGCTCTTGTACACGAGTAAGACGGTTTAGGTTCTTTTCACTTGGGTCGGTCGCGATCAGATCCAGAAGATCATGATAGATCTTTAGCTGCTCGCCGATTTCAGCAAGACCACCAGCTACATAATCATAAACTGTGCCTTCTTCGTTACGCGGCGGATCTTGTTCCAAGCGAGACACAACCACATCTTGTGTAATTTGCATCTTGCCGTCATCCATGATGATGTTGCCAGAGAGGACTTTCATCAACGTAGACTTACCAGCACCGTTGCGCCCTACTAAACAAACACGCTCGTTTTCTTGCAGCGCGAAGTCTGCACGGTCTAATAGTGGGTGGTCGCCAAATGCTAACTGCCCATTATGAATTGTAAGTAATGCCATTCTTCTTTAACCAATCATTAAGTTCTAACAAGCCAAATGGCCAGTTAAGCTCTGAGTGTTGAGAACCGTCAGAGCTTTCAAATTTGAGCACCGGAATAGTGACCCCGTAACGGGAAAAGAGCTCATCATCGAATGCGATGTCGACAACATTGATATGATGGCTAATGTTTAACTGTTCCGTGAGTTGGAATGCCATCTCACATAGATGGCACCCTTCTGTACTGTAGAGAGTCAGCACTATATATCCTTATACAATCTCTTAACTACTTATGAGTAATCAACCAGCAGTTATGAATATGCTTATTGCGAGAGAAATCTAGTGGAAGTGTCTTCGCTGAGATGTTCTGAGCCTTAAGACCTAGTTCGTCTAGAGCTTCCAAGTCCATTTTGAAGTGACGCTTGTTGTTAGAGAACACAATCGTACCTTCCTCACGAAGCAGGCGTTTTAGGTTCTCCATCAATTGGATATGATCACGTTGAACATCGAAAGATTGATCCATACGCTTCGAGTTAGAGAACGTTGGTGGATCAATAAAGATCAGATCATACGAACCCTGCTCTTTAGCCAGCCATTGTAGACAGTCAGCTTGAACAAATTGATGTTGACGACCGACACGTCCGTTAAGCTCCATGTTCTCTTTCGCCCACTCTAGGTAGGTATTCGACATGTCAACGGTGGTTGTAGAGCGTGCGCCGCCCACAGCAGCGTGTACAGATGCACTACCTGTATAAGCAAACAGGTTAAGGAAATCTTTGCCTGCTGCCATTTCACCGATACGACGACGAGTAATCTTATGATCAAGGAATAAACCTGTATCTAGGTAGTCGTGAAGGTTAACAATCAGCTTAACGCCATACTCATTTACTTCTAGGTTCGATGAATCTTGAGAAAGCTTCTGGTATTGAGAGCGCCCTTTTTGCTTCTGACGAACTTTCAGCACAACGTTGTTGGCTTCAACGCCGGTCACTTGAATAGAAGCACGGATGATATCGGTTAGACGACGTTTTGCTTTCTCTTCCGGTACATCTTTAGGTGCAGCGTATTCTTGAATCACAAGGTGACCTGGGTATACGTCAATCGCTACATTGTATTCTGGTAAGTCTGCATCGTAGATACGGTAACAATCTAGTTGCTCTTTCTTAGCCCACTTGCCAATTTTGCCGATGTTCTTCTTGAGACGGTTCGCGAAATCAGGCGCAATCTGCTGTTCTTGTTGCTCTGCAGGACGCTCTGACATCGGACGATCTGAAATTGAGTAGTTCTTTTGGTGACACGGTAACGCACCGTTGTTCAGTTTGAACTGTTTATCAGCACGCATACGTAAGCAGCTTAGTAACTCGTCTGAACTAGAGAAGATAGATGCGTGACAACCACCAAACTCAGCTTTAAGCTGTGCGCCAAATGCCGTGTATAGTGCAATCAAGCCAGGCTCTGTGCCTAGACGCTCACCATAAGGTGGGTTTGATACAACCACGCCGTTATCGAAATCAGCAGGACGCTTAACTAGCGCAGCATCACCTACTTCAAATTGAATTAAGTCTTCAACACCGGCACGACGCGCATTGTCACGTGCAGTCTTGATCATTCGCTCATCGTTATCGTAACCGTAGAACTTACACTCGACTTTCTTAACACCACGGCGACCTTGAACATTCGCTTCTGATTTAACTTCAGCCCATAGCTCTGGTTCAAAATCTTCCAGAGCTTCGAAACACCATTTCTGACGCTTAACACCCGGAGCCATGTTCGCAGCCATCATTGCCGCTTCAATAACAAGCGTACCTGAACCACACATAGGATCTAAGAAAGGTTTGGTTGCATCCCAACCACTACGAAGAAGAATCGCTGCAGCCAGTGTTTCGCGTAATGGTGCACGACCTGATTCAGGACGGTAGCCGCGTTGGTGAAGGCCGCTGCCGACCATATCCAAACCAAGAATCGCTTTGTCACGGTGTAGACGAACGTGAATACGAACATCTGGGTTTTCTTTACTAATAGAAGGACGAGGCAATGACTTCTTCTCGAAGCAATCAACGATAGCGTCTTTCACTTTCATCGCGCCGTATTGGCTGTTGCGGATTTCACGGTTAGTACCGTTGAAGTCAACCACAAAACGCTTAGAGCTATGGAATTGATTCACCCAGTTAACCGCAGTGGTCGATAGGTACAAATCCATGTCGTCCTGACAAGTGAATTCAGAAAGGACACGTACAAATCGAGAAGCCAAACGACTCCACAAACAACAACGATAAATTTGCTCATTGGTCGCTTTGAATTTAACACCTGCTTGAACAGGTTTTGCGTTTGTAATCCCTAGTTGGGTTAGTTCTTCAACTAATAAATTCTCAAGGCCGTTTGAGGTAACCGCTAGATATTGATTCATAGTGTTCTTTTATTGATAAAAATGAGCTCGATTATACCTGATTTTGTTACCAGAACATCACTCTAAACTCGTCTTTTCATTGAATCTTTCGACTAACTGGCTAGCAAACACACAGTACTGAAGCGATCGCTTACCCAGTCCCCCTTACAGCATAAGACCTAACAAACCCAATTTTTTTACATCCAATTCTCGACCGAATCAACATTGTGAATTAATATTCACCCTAAAATTGGTATATACCAAGAGGAAATAATGGGTGAAATTTAGCTACAAAAGAGCGAAAACAGGGAATAAAGAAGACTAAATTACACTTTTGAGGAATTAAATGAGGTGAAATTAACGTAAAAAAAATTGTCTTAACTTCACTATTTTGATGGTTAGCGAGTGATGCATTTATCAGGATGAGGTTTTTTAGGCACAAAAAAATCGGCTATTAAGCCGATTATTTGGAAGGTTTAGTGAGGTTGTTCTGTGCGACGTATGGCGAAATGATGTATTAAACTTGGGTTAGCCTACCATCGCAATATGATGAGATTGATGCAGAATTGCGTTAGCATCAAGCATTCTATCGTGCATCACCTTGATTGAGTCGCCAAAGCGCAATCCTTTTGAAGGAGTCAGTAGGAACTCTTCTAGGTCTACAAACGCGCACAAGCTCGCACACTCGCCCACTTCTAATACAATGAAGTAACCAAGGCTATGCTCGTTATTCATTTGTACAATATCCCCTTCCTGAGGATACTCATGGCCTGCACCTTGAGGTGCAAAGAACCAACTCTTTGGTTGTACAGGCTTGTGGAAACGCTTCGCAGCCACGCAGTAAAGCGCTAGTTCTGCTTGGCGAGGCTCAGATAGCTCTAAGCCAGAAATTTGTTCTTTGAAGGTTTGGTATGAGGATGCGTCATCAACGGTGAATTCATTATCTCGAAACGCGCAGTCCACCAGCTTATTGCGGACCAGATTCGTTTTGAAAATCATATCCTCTCCGAGGTTTAGCATTAATGAACATTGCTGCTCATCGTAATACCAACTCCATGTATCGCTAGGTTTAAGCATCATTTCGTCTCACACTGTTGAACCATTCCATTAGGTAAAACGCAAAATTACCTTCAATTGCAGTAATTTTACTGAGCAATAGGCAAAAAAAAAGAGGAAATGAATTCCTCTTTCTTATCGCTTTTCTCTACAACTCAGGGAGTTACAGTGTCTCTTTTAGTAAGACGATGTCAGTTTATAGGTACTTCTGATATTGATGTTCTATAACGACCTAGTTTACAAACTACAGGTTTTTGACAATGTCAGCTACAAGGCGTGGACCTTTGTAGATAAAGCCAGAGTAAACCTGAACAAGCTTAGCGCCTGCCATCATTTTCTCTTTTGCAGCAACATAAGAGTCAACGCCACCTACCCCGATGATCGGCAGTTGGTCACCTAGCTCTTGGTGAAGTTTACGAACTACTTCAGTACTACGAGACTGAACTGGACGTCCACTTAGGCCACCGGCTTCGTCACAGTGTTTCATGCCTTCGACAATTGAACGATCCAATGTCGTGTTTGTTGCGATCACACCATCGATCTTATTTTTGATCAATGATTCGCAAATTTGGCTGATTTCGTCGTCACTTAGATCCGGCGCAATCTTAAGAGCTAGAGGAACATACTTACCATGCTTCTCTTCTAGTTCAGCTTGTTTTGCTTTCAGCTCAGACAGCAAATCATCAAGTGCTTCGCCGTATTGTAGAGAACGTAGCCCTGGTGTGTTTGGTGAAGATATATTTACCGCAATGTAACCCGCGTATTGGTATACCTTCTCCATACAGATCAAGTAATCTTCTGCGCCCTTTTCAATTGGCGTGTCTTTATTTTTACCAATGTTGATGCCCAAGATGCCGTCGTAGTTTGACTTCTTAACATTCTCAACCAGGTTATCTACGCCTAGGTTGTTGAAACCCATGCGGTTGATGATACCTTCAGCTTCAACAAGACGGAATAAACGAGGTTTATCGTTACCCGCTTGTGGACGTGGAGTCACAGTCCCTACTTCTACAAAGCCAAAACCCATCGCGCCAAATGCATCAATACACTCGCCGTTTTTATCTAGGCCAGCCGCAAGGCCAACTGGGTTTTTAAAAGTAAGACCCATGCATTCTACAGGTCGATGAGGTAATTGTTGGCGATACAAAAGATCAATGGGAGTGCCGGTAAAGCGTTTGAAATTTTGAATTGCAAGATCATGTGCCTTTTCGGCATCAAGTTGGAAAAAGCCAGTTCTGGCTAGACGGTAAAGCATTGTGCCTCCGATAGAAAAAAGCCCCGTGTAAACGGGGCGATATTATTTACTTATTTACCCAACTATTCAATCTATTACTGTCTGTAAGGGTAAGATAATCGAGTTTGCTAACGAATGAGCTTCTTTATTAAGCAAACGTTACCGTTATCTAGGCAGTTAGCACTCTTTAATTCACTATCCAGTGAATCGGTTTGAGACATTACGAATTTACGGCTACTCACTTTCCAGGGTAAGCAATCATAACCCGAAACGAAAAAGGCAGACCAAATGGCCTGCCCTTAAATCGTTTTACTTGAGTCTAATCGTTAGTCTTTCGACATGCAGTTTAGATTCAGTAGCATCAATTCGCGCAACGCAACTGAGAACTTAGCAAACTCGTGAACAGAACCTACTTTGAATTCGTTCAGGATACTTTCCCAACGATGTAGAGAAACAGAATTGCTTTCCATCCAATCGTCGAGCGCTTTGATCACATCAAGATCCGAACCACAACCGCAGTTAAGTACTTGACCTGTTAATTGACGTTGTTGCCAATCCAGATCTTCTCTGAATGCAGCGCGTGCCAATGCTTGCCAGTTGTTGTCGACGGCTTGGCCATTGATCTGCTTCAAGAACCAGTGCAGAGACAGACGGTCGCCCAGATTGAAGTAAAGTTTAGACGCTTGTTGTACTGTTTTACCCGTTTCACGAGCCACTGTGGATATATCCAGTGCTGAATACAAGCTAGACAGACGAGCTACTGAATTCGCCAATTCTGCTGTAACGCCTTGGTCAATCCATACTTGCGCCATTGCTTGATGCTCTTCTACTTCTGAAGCGACCAGATTTTCATCCAGCTTCTCAGTAATAGCGACTACATCGCCTTGGTAAAGTTCAACCAGTGCTTTCACAGATTGTTTGCCAGTACGGTTTCTTAGTAACCAGCGTGTTAAACGGCGTAGTGTACGACGTACATGGTACAGCAACTCATATTGAGCTTCTGAGCTAGAGATATTGTCCAGTTCACGGATGCTCTTAAGCACTTTACCCAAACCATAGATTTCACGTGATGCCGCGTAAGCATTCGCAATATCGACAATGTTTGCGCCCGTCTCTTCTTGCAAGCGAGTAATGAAGTTACAGCCCATTTCGTTAACCATTTGGTTAGCAAGAGCCGTCGCAATGATCTCTGCACGCAGTGGATGGTTATCCATGTGTTGAGAATAGTTACGGCGTAACTCCGTTGGGAAGTATTGCATCAATTGTTGCGCATGGAACTCATCATTCGCAATATCATCACTCACAAGATCTTCTTTTAGAACCATCTTACCGTAAGCAATCAATACTGATAGCTCAGGTCGCGTCAGGCCTTGACCTTGCTTCTCACGCTCTAGCAGAGTTTCATCATCTGGGATGTATTCCAAACCACGATCCAGATACCCTGCTTTCTCCATAGTATGAATGAAGCGGATTTGCTCTTTAACTAAACTCACGCCTTGATGTTCAGTTACCGAAATAGACTCAGCTTGGCAGTACGCGTCATCAAGAACGATTTCACCAACTTCATCTTCCATTGACTCAAGCACTTGGTTACGTTGCTTAACAGTCAGATCACCATTAGACACCAAACCGTTCAAGAAGATCTTAATGTTCACTTCGTTATCTGAACAGTCAACACCACCCACGTTATCAACGAAGTCTGTGTTCACTCGGCCGCCGGTAAGCGCATATTCAATACGACCCAATTGAGTCATACCCAAGTTACCGCCTTCACCAACAACTTTTGCTTTCAAATCGCCGCCATTGATACGCAACACGTCATTAGCACGGTCGCCAACATCAGTGTGAGTTTCACTAGAAGACTTAACGTAAGTACCGATGCCACCATTCCAAAGTAGATCAACTTCCATAGACAAGATCGCTTTGATCAGATCATTTGGCGCCATTGATGCTTTCTTGGTACCCAGCATTTTCTGAATTTCAGGTGTTAGAGAGATAGACTTCGCTCGACGAGAGAAGATGCCACCACCCTGAGAAATCAGTTCTTTGTTGTAATCTTCCCAGCTTGAGCGAGGTAGATTGAACAAACGATCACGCTCTACCCAGCTTGATGCTGAATCTGGATTCGGATCAATGAAGATGTGCATGTGGTTAAATGCCGCTTGTAGACGGGTGTGCTTAGATAGCAGCATACCGTTACCAAATACGTCACCCGCCATATCACCAACACCAATAGCAGTGAAGTCTGTTGTCTGACAGTTAATGCCCATTTCACGGAAGTGACGCTTAACCGATTCCCAACCACCTTTTGCGGTGATACCCATCGCTTTGTGGTCGTAACCGTTAGAGCCACCCGAAGCGAACGCATCACCTAACCAGAAGTTGTACTCTTCAGATACTGAGTTCGCTAAGTCAGAGAACGTTGCTGTACCTTTATCAGCTGCAACAACCAAGTACGGGTCATCTTCATCATGACGAACCACGCTCTTAGGTGGGATAACCTCACCTTCAATGATGTTGTCTGAAACGTCTAGCAATGCACGAATGAACCGCTTATAACAACGTTGACCTTCCGCGAAGATCTCATCTCGGCCAGACATAGTGTGTTGACGCTTACAAACGAAACCACCTTTAGCACCTACTGGAACGATAACCGTGTTCTTAACTTGTTGCGCTTTAACTAGGCCTAGAATCTCAGTACGGAAGTCCTCTTGACGGTCTGACCAACGTAAACCACCACGTGCTACTTTACCGCCACGTAGATGAACACCTTCAATATCTGGTGCGTACACGAAAATCTCAAACGCAGGAACCGGCGCAGGGATATCTGGAATCTCGCTTGGTCTCATTTTCAGAGCCAACCAAGGCTTAGACTGCTTGTTTTCGTCTACTTGGTAGTAGTTAGTACGAAGCGTTGCAGTGATCATTTCCATGTAGCGACGAATGATACGATCATCATCCAAGCTCTCTACATGATCCAACTGTTCAGTGATCTTCTTAATAAGATCTTGTTGGCCTTTCGCGCTGCCCTTCAATTTCGGGTCAAAACGCTTGCCAAACAAGCTCACTAGCCCTTTTGCTAACTCTGGGTAATGAGACAATGTGTCTTCGATGTATTGTTGGCTGAATGGGAAACCTACTTGACGCATGTAACGAGCATAAGCACGTAAGATTGAGATTTCACGGCCAGAAAGACCCGCGCCAAGTACTAAGCGGTTGAAACCATCGCTGTCTAACTCACCCGCCCAAATTGCAGCAAAGGCTTGTTGGAAAAGATCGCGCGCTTCACGAAGATCAATTGTTTGGTCGCTCTTGTGCAGCATAGAGAAATCAAGGATCCAATATGTCACACCATTGGTCTTACGCACTTCGTATGGCGACTCACCGATTACGCGTAGGCCAAAGTTTTCAAGCATTGGCATCACATCAGAAAGGTGAATTGGCTCTGCACTGTGGTAGAACAGTTTTAAGCGCACTGCTTTCGAGTCTGCAGCTTCTTCTTGTGGACGGTAGAAAAGCATACCAAGTTTGTTGTCTTCACTCAGTGCTTCTAAACGTTCGATGTCTGCAACGGCAGAACCTGGCATCATGTCTTCTTTGTACGAACGTGGGAATGCACGCATGTACTCTTTCGACAATGGAAGCCCTTTACTCTCACCAAAGTTTGCAATGATTGATTCAGATAGACGGTCATCCCACGTAGACGATACTTCCATTAAATTTTGCTCAATTGTTTTCACGTCCACATCCATGTTGTTGTTATCAACACGAACAATATAGTGCGTTCTTGCCAGAGGGCTCTCAGAGAAGTACGTTGTAAATTCTACTTCTTCTTCACACCCAAAGTACTGCTTCAAGATGCGCTGTGTTTGGCGACGAAGTTCAGTGTTGTAACGATCTTTTGTTACGTAAACCATACAGCTAAAGAAACGGCCAAACGGGTCTTTGCGAACGAACAGACGCAGAAGATCACGATCTTGCATCTGTACGACACCCGTACCCACTTCAAGCAGTTCTTCTTCTCGAGCTTGAAGCAGTTCATCACGTGGGTAGTTTTCAAGAATGTTGTGCAGAGCTTTGTAAGAGTATGAACCCTCACGATAACCACTCGCGTTTAAGATACGCTCTACTTTCTCACGAACTAGAGGAATCGTTTCAACGGTTTGGTTATAAACAGCAGAAGTGTAAAGACCAGTGAAACGGTGCTCACCAATTACCTTGCCGTTCTTATCGAATTTCTTAATGCCGATGTAGTCATTGTAAGCTGGGCGGTGAATGCGTGAAGCCGTGTTGCCCTTTGTTACGATAAGTACATACGGTTTTTTTGCTTCTAAACGCGCCGAGTCAGAAAACTCAGACAACTTAACGTTACGTACACGATCTGAATTCGCAAACAAACCAAGACCTTGCTCCTTGGTCGGTTGCAGCTCAGTATCGCCGTTAACTGAAACTAGGTCATATTCCTTATAACCCATAAAGGTAAAGTTGTGTTCACCTAACCAACGAAGAAACGCCAACGTCTCATCAAAACGTTGACCATCTACTGGAATGCTTTCTTTTTGCTGTTCAACTTGGTCAGTGACTTCTTTCAGCTTTTCAACCATCGTTAACCAGTCGTTAACCACTAGGCTAGTGTCAGTGAAAATGTCTAGAAGCTCTGTCTTAAGTGCCGTCATTTCTGCTTTGCTACTTAGACGGTCAACCTCGATGTGGAACAAAGATTGGAAAACACCTTCACCACTGCTCACACCCACTACACTTCCCGAATCAGAGCGAGAGATTTGCGTTGGGTTATGCAGCATAAGGTGAGAAGAAAGGTCTAGGCGAGTCAGTGCCATTTTTACAGAATCAACAAGGAAAGGACTGTCCGGTACCACTATCTCAACGATAGTGTGAGTGGACTGCCAACCTTGACGACTTACCGTCGGGTTGAAAACGCGTACTGAGATTTCGTCAGCTTTCTTTTCGTTGATGTGGTGCCATAAACTAACTACAGCACCATATAAATCGGATTCATTTCTCTGAGTCAGGTCGTCATGAGAAACGTTACTAAACAAGTGTTGAGCAAGTTGAGTTACGAGAGGTCGATGAGCAAGGTCAAGTTTGTCTTGAATCAGCTTGTAAACTTTTTCAAGTAAAACTGGAACCACAGTTTCACGTGCGGTCATAGTCACACTCCACAATTAGAATTATATTTTATTATTAGGGGTATCACTTAATCTGGCGTTTGAATCGCGCTTTTGAACACTTTTCTACTAACGAGTTAAGCAAAGGTAATGCATTCATTTATTGTAAAAGCATTATTGAAAAATGGTTAATTGTTTTGGAGGTGGTAAGAGGTGAAATGTTTGATTATGTGATTAAGATTCCTTTTAACTCACTAGGCATGCCAAGCTTTACAGAGCTTCTAACTTAATAAACTTATTTTTTTGGTCAGTTGTCAGCCTAAATTGCCCTCTAACCCCTATTTGTGTAAGAAAAGGTCTGAACCGAGTTGCAGGTAACTGAATACGCAATCCTGTTGTTGTCATTACTTGTACTTTACTTGCCGCACCAGAATAACTGGCCAAAAACTGCTGATATGAGATGTTAAGTTGGAAAATATAGTGATTCATACGATACCTGTATAAATATACAGTGCCGGTATTTTTTGGCACTTAACGATGTCTGACAGTGAGACTGAGCTTGAAACTGTTCTAGCTTATCGAAAATTCGATGAGCCAGAAACAAAAAATCAGTGGCAGATATTCTCTACCACTGATGACTTTTCTTTGTAAGTAAACAGTTTATAAGTAAACCGTTAGCCTTGAGAACGCTTAACTTAAGCTTCTAGTGCTTTCGTTACTTTCTCAAATAAGTCTTTTGCTAAGTTATCCATGTTCTTCAATGTCTCAAGTTCTTGCTTGATAAGAGCTTGGCGATCATCATCATACTTACGGAATTTAAGCAGTGGATCAATCAGACGTGAAGCCACTTGCGGGTTACTGCTGTTTAGCTCACGTAAGATCTCGCCAGCAAATGCGTAGCCCTGACCTGATTTGTCATGGAACTGAACTGGGTTCATGTTTAAGAACGAACCGACCAAGTTACGAGTACGGTTTGGGTTCTTTAAGCTGAACGCTTGATGTGACATAGACTCTTTGATCACTTCAAGGGCATTTGAACTTGGGTTTGTACCTTGCAATGCAAACCACTTATCCATAACAAGACCATCGTGTTTCCACTTGTCACTGTAATCCGCCATCAAGGTTTCACGACATGCTAGTTGTGCACTGTTTGCCGCCCCCATTGCTGCCATCGTATCTGTCATGTTATTCGCTTGTTGGTACATCGCAACAACCAAGTCATTACCCTGCTCAGTGTGAGCTAAGTAACTTAGGCAAACTTTACGTAGAGTACGCTTACCAATCGAATCGTGATCGATCGTGTATTCTGTTAGAGCGTGGCTGTGATAAACAGCCGCTAACTCGTCTTCAAGTTCTGCAGCTAGTGTTACTTTCATCGAGTTAAGGACCGATGCGATCGCATCAATATCAACACGCTCGTACCAACCCGATACTTCATTGTGGCTTGGCAGTGAAAGCATTTCTGCAATAAACGCAGGCTCTAGTGAATCGCTCAGCAGTACGCCACGGAATGCGTCAACAACAGAATCAGAAAGCTCAAACGCTTGACCCTGTTGAACCTTCTCTACGTTACTGCGGATGTACTTCGCTAATAGCATTTGACCCGCATCCCAACGAGAGAACTCATTGCGAGCATTCACCATCAAGAAGATCAGCTCATCATCTGAATAGTCGTATTCCAATTTCACTGGCGCAGAAAATTCACGAAGTAATGATGGGATCGGTTGTTCCGCAACGTTTTCAAACACGAAAGTTTGTTCCGCTTCTTTCACGTCTAACACGTTATGAACTGGCTCACCGTTACATTGTAACTCAACAACATCACCCGACGCAGTGTACAACTCGATATCTAGAGGGATATGCAAAGCCTGCTTTTCAGCTTGCTCGTGAGTTGGCGCCGTTACTTGACGAGTTGTTAATGTGTACTGTTTCTTCTCTGCGTCGTAATGGCTTTCAACAGATAGCGTCGGCGTACCAGACTGGCTGTACCATAAACGGAACTGAGACAGATCAACACCCGATGCATCTTCCATTGCGGCAACAAAATCTTCACACGTTGCTGCCGTGCCATCGTGACGTTCGAAGTACAGTTTCATGCCTTTTTGGAAACCGTCTTCACCCAACAATGTGTGGATCATACGGATCACTTCACTGCCCTTTTCGTACACGGTCAATGTATAGAAGTTATTCATTTCTATCACTTTTTCAGGACGAATTGGGTGAGACATTGGGCTTGCATCTTCGGCAAATTGTGGACCGCGAATGATACGCACATTGTTGATACGGTTTACTGCGCGAGAGCCAAGATCCGATGAGAACTCTTGGTCACGGAATACGGTTAAACCTTCTTTCAAACTCAGCTGGAACCAATCGCGACAAGTCACTCGGTTACCTGTCCAGTTATGGAAGTATTCATGGCCAATTACCGCTTCAATACCTAAGTAATCGGTATCCGTTGCTGTTTGGTCGTTAGCCAAAACAAACTTAGAGTTAAATACGTTCAAGCCTTTGTTTTCCATCGCACCCATGTTGAAGAAATCTACCGCGACGATCATGTAGATATCTAGGTCGTACTCTAAGTTGAAACGCTCTTCATCCCACTTCATTGAATTAATCAAAGACACCATTGCATGGTTTGCACGGTCTAGGTTGCCTTTATCAACAAAGATTTCTAGGTCAACTTTGCGACCCGATTGCGTGGTGTATGCGTCACGAAGTACATCGAAGTCACCGGCTACGAGTGCAAACAAGTACGCTGGTTTTGGATGCGGGTCTTGCCATTTCACCCAATGACGACCATTTTCTGCCTCGCCTTCATCAACACGGTTACCGTTACTTAATAAGAACGGGTTCTCTGCTTTGTCGGCGATAACTGTTGTTGTGAATTTCGCCAACACATCTGGACGGTCCATGTAGTAAGTAATACGACGGAAACCTTCGGCTTCACACTGAGTACAGAAAGCGCCGCCTGACTTGTATAAACCTTCTAGTGCACTGTTACCTTCTGGGTTCACTTCAGTAACGATGGTTAACGTAAACTCCTTCGGAAGATCAGTTAACGTTAGTTGAGTTTCAGACTGCTCGTATTGCGTCCACTCGTTGCCTTCAACCAACACAGAAACCAACTTCAAGCCTTCACCATCCAGTACTAATGTTGAGCTGTCTTTTTCTTGCTTAACACTAGACACCGCAGTAATGATAGATGCTGAATCGTATAAATCGAAAGTAAGATCGATTTCAGAAATAGTGTGAGATGGTGATTGATAATCTTTACGATACTTGGCTTGAGGTGTATGTGCCATGACGAGTTCCTTTTGATCGTTATACGTAATAATTTTTTAACTGTATATATCTAAAGGTTGATCGCCAATAAAACAAGGGGAATATTAAAAAAAGTAGGCATTGTAGGAAAATACCTCCATGTTTTGCTATTTTATCAATCAAATCAGACAGGAACGACTAATAAAAGAACTGTGCACAATATTATCAACGAGTAACACTTTACGTCTAAAACTCACAATTATCGGATGCGATTCAGCACCGCAAACATATCTCCCTCTTCACCTTGTAGCGTTAACACATCGCTGTTCAGTGTATATCGAGTGCCGTGTTCACCGTTTTCATACAGTAACACTAGTTGGTCGCCTTCGGTGTAATACACCCCGCGACGAATAACTTCGCCACCTTCTTCATCAGACACGCGGAACATGAAGATAAAGTCAGGCTGCAAAACCAAATCCATTTTTTGGATGTTACTCGCTCTTAAATCGCTACCCGATAGCTCAGCGCTAGACCAAATACCCGCCAGTGCATTGGGTAATGCTTTAGTAAACATCACACCATTAAGATTCAGCATGTTGTGATTACTGCTGTAAGAATAGACTTGAGGCTCAGAAGTGTTCAGACCCAGAATAATTGTGTCTTCATTGGCATTATATAAACCTTCCCAATGGTCGACACTATAGTCTTTTTTCTGGATATCGATAGTAAACGAGTAATTTGAATCGAGAGTCAGCTTTATTGCTCTAAAGTTTTCAGTGCCTTGCTCCGGATCTGGATTCATTAAATACCAGTCACCAAGCAACAAAGGAAGGTCAAAATGGGATAAGTTACTATCACTTTTTGATTGCTGACCGTTAGGAGTAACTTCACTCCCAAAAGCAGCAAAACTTAAACAAGATAAAAATAGTAGAATCCATTTCATAAGCGCCCCCTCGTTTTTCTTTAAGCTTAGGCACGTAATGAATAGAAAGCGAAAAAATATGATCCAAGTCACTAAATTTTAAATGCGAAGTAACTTAAATGTCATTATTTACCAAACAGAAATCTAGAAAACTCACAGGGCATTCGCTTACTAACTAGCAATAAAAACCAAAAGAAACATATAGATAGAGATACATCAGACCGAACAGATACAAAAAAAGCGAGCCTAAGCTCGCTTTTTAATTTCAACAGGCGGTAAGCCTATTTCTTTATCATATCTAGCATGATTGCAACCGACTCATCAAGATAAGCGTCAGGGGCTTCATAGTCGTTCGGAACATCGTCCAACGTTTTGAAAGGCTCTAACTTAGCGACTTTTTGACGTTGATTAATACGTTCTAAACGAAGTGCTTCCGCATCATCACTCTCTTGCTGGCGAACCTTTTCATTCAGAGAAAGTTCGTTGTCGTCTTTATCCGCCTTATACTTTTCAATATCTTGCGCAATAAAGCCGAATTCCATGTCTGTCGCGATACGAGCTTGGTGTTTAGCCGTTAACGTTGCGATTTTCTCATCGTTACGCTGTAACACTGAGTACTTCGCTTTGTCGATGCTATCCCAAGGTAGTGCATTATCTTCGACACTTTCACCTGTATCTGCTGGATCAATCGGCGTTGGGTAAGCAATATCAGGAACTACCCCTTTATTTTGCGTACTACCACCATTGATACGGTAGAATTTTTGGATTGTGTATTGAACATAACCTAACTCTTTATCGAACAAATCATAGATATGATTCAAAGAGCGATGCTGTTGCACCGTTCCTTTACCGAAAGAGTTCTCACCTAGGATTATCGCACGACCATAGTCTTGCATTGCAGCGGCAAAGATCTCAGATGCTGATGCACTGTAACGATTCACCAATACCGTTAACGGACCTTGGTAACTGATCTTACCATCGGTGTCACTGTTCACTTTGACACGACCATAGCTATCACGAACTTGGACAACAGGCCCCTCTTTGATAAATAGACCAGAGAGTTCCGTTGCTTCGGTAAGTGCACCACCACCATTATTACGAAGATCGACAATGATACCCTCGACACCTTGCTCTTTGAGCTCAGTGATCAGTTTGTCGGTATCTTTAGAAAGGCCAACGTAGAAACTTGGCACTTCTAGTACACCAATCTTTTTACCATCTTTCTCGATAACTTCTGATTTAACAGCGCGGTCTTCTAGACGAATCTTATCACGAACAATTGTGACAACGTGACTTTTTGCATCTTTACCATCAGGTAAGATCTGCAGCTTCACTTTAGTCCCTTTCGGGCCTTTAATAAGTTGTACTACATCGTCTAAGCGCCAGCCGATAACATCAACAATCTCTTCTCCATCTTGACCAACGCCGACAATACGATCGCCATCGCTCAATTGTTTACTGTTTGACGCAGGGCCACCAGCAACTAAAGAACGAATAACGGTGTAGTCGTCTGTCATTTGAAGCACAGCACCAATCCCTTCCAGAGATAGGTTCATCTCAGATTGGAATTGCTCTGCATTTCTTGGAGAAAGGTAGCTAGTGTGAGGATCGACCTCTCGTGCAAATGCGTTCATGTAGATCTGGAAAGCATCTTCATTATGCGATTGCGTAATACGCTTCATCGCATTGTTGTAACGCTTTTCCAAAACTTCTTGAATCTCTAGCCACTCTTTACCAGTTAGTTTTAGATTCAACGCATCGTATTTAACGCGTTTTCTCCAAAGCTCATTCACTTCAGCGATATCTTTCGGCCACGCTGCTTCACTACGATTAAGTTCAATAGTTTCATCGGTATCAAACTTGATTTCAGTATCGAGCAAAGACAGTGCATACTGGAAACGTTCAAAACGCTTCTGCATAGACAAATTGTAAACATCGAAAGCAATCTGGTTATTGCCTGCTTTTAGCTGGTCATCGATTTGCTTCGATGCCGCAGAGAAAGAGTCAATATCAGCTTGGGTGAAGATATTACGATTGTAATCCAGCATCTCTAAATAACGATTAAAGATAGCTTGAGAGAAATCGTCGTTGAGATTGAAGTGTTTATAGTGGGAACGAGTAAATCGAGAAGTAACACGTTTACTAGCAGTTTCGTGTTGGACCTCAGGAGCGAGTAAAGGTAAATCGTCCTGATCTAATTTGGCTTCAAGAGCCTGAGCTGAAGCTGCTAGCAAAAAGCTAGCAGCAATCAGTGTCAATTTTGAACGGCATTTCATGCGTAGGAGTATCTCCTTTAAGCGCGCAAGTGCTCCGCTTTAACAACCATTTGTAGGCCGTTTGCTAACTGAACACGTACATCTTCCTTATTGATTTCAACAATGGTCGCAGCCATGTTTCCTTTACCCATGTTCACATTTACTTCTTTGCCAGCGATGAATTCGTCAGCGTTCAAAGCGCGTGTTTCTACAGGCTTTTCTACTTTTGGTGCTTTAGGCGCTTGGCGACGAGGCTGTGGAGCTTTCTTCGCCTTAGGTTTCGCTTTGCCTTCTTCGCGAGCTTTTTGTGCTTGCTCTTTACGACGAGCCTGAACTTTAGCTTTGCTTTCTGCAAGTGTAGCTTTAGCGTGCTCAACGTGCTCTTCTTCTAGTGTGCCACACGCGTTGCCGTCTAGGTCAACACGCTCTGCACCAGCTTTTACGCCGTGCAGGTAACGCCATGATGATGTGTACTGTCTTAACGCTGCACGAAGCTGAGTCTTACTTACTTTTTCGTCTTCATTTAGACGTTCAGCAAGATCTTGAAAAATACCAATTTTAAGTGGCTTCGCTTCACCTTCTAAAGTAAAGCATTTAGGGAAACATTCAGCAATATATGCGATAACTTCTTTGCTGTTTTTTAACTTTTCAGTGTTTTCCATGTGGGTTCCTGGTTTTTGCGGTTTTCCGCGAGCATTAAGAAAATATTTTTACGTATTATAGAGAGATGCTTGGGAAAAACCACAGTAAGAGAATAATTTATGCCTTGTTCGCGTGCGAATTAAGCAGCTTTTCCACTTCAGCCATGAAAAACGTCAGTCCTTCCTCGTCAATTTCGCTAAATCGACCAACATTTGGGCTATCGATATCCAGCACGCCTGCTATTTTTCCATCAATCGTAAACGGAATCACAATTTCTGAGTTACTTGCCGCGTCACAAGCAATGTGACCTTCGAACTCATGCACGTCGTATATACGTTGAACGGTGTTTGTCGAAACTGCAGTTCCGCATACACCACGACCGACAGGAATACGTACACATGCAGGCTTACCCTGAAATGGACCAAGAACCAATTCATCGCCCTTCATTAAGTAAAAGCCTGCCCAGTTAAGATCGTCAAGTTCCATCGACAGTAATGCACTGATATTTGACAAATTTGCGATCATATCGGTTTCTGATTCGATTAATGCAACGGCTTGTTTGGTTAAGCGATGGTAATGTTCTATTTTCATTATTAACTTCCAATTAAATTGAGACTTCCATTATTAAGAGAACACAGTAGAATGCGACCACCAACCTAAATAGGACTTATTCTCATTAAAATGACCAATTCAGATGACACTATTAGCCGTTCTTGGCTGATAACTCAAGTAAAAAAACACAAGTCCAAACTGGTGTTTGCCAACATCATCGCGGTGCTCGCGACACTAATCAGTGTCCCTATCCCCCTGCTAATGCCACTTATGGTGGATGAGGTACTTCTCGACAAGCCAGCATCTGGGCTTGAGATGATGAACCATCTGCTGCCAACCTCAATGCAAACGCCTACTGGCTATATTGCGTTGACTCTTTTACTTGTCATTTTGATGCGCACTGTCAGCCAAGGGCTTAATATCCTTCAAGGACGTCAGTTCACTCTAGTCTCTAAAACCATCACTTATAAGATGCGCAGCAAGATGATCGACAAACTTGGTCGTATCAGCATCAGGCAGTACGAGACAAAAGGCAGTGGCGGCATCAATGCTCACTTGATCACAGACATAGAGACCATCGATAAGTTTATTGGTTCAACACTGTCTAAATTTCTAATCAGCTTTTTAACTGTGTTCGGCACAGCGATCGTTCTATTGTGGCTAGAGTGGCGCTTAGGGCTATTCATTCTACTGGTCAATCCTGTTGTCATTTACTTCTCACGTAAACTAGGCAGCAAAGTTAAGCACCTGAAGAAACACGAGAACCAATCGTTTGAACGTTTTCAAAACCGATTAGTAGAGACACTAGACGGCATCTATCAACTACGCGCAGCTAACAAAGAACGTATTTTCCTTGATGAACTCAAAGTTCAAGCGAACCAAGTAAGAATCGATGCTGACAAATACGCATGGCAATCAGAAGCTGCCGGGCGCGTTTCATTTCTACTTTTCTTATTAGGCTTTGAGCTGTTCCGAGCGGTCGCGATGCTGATGGTTCTGTTCAGTGACTTAACCATTGGTCAAATCTTTGCGGTATTCGGCTACTTATGGTTTATGTTAGGACCTGTTCAAGAGCTACTCGGCATTCAATTCTCGTGGTATAGCGCTAAGGCAGCACTGCAGCGTATTAACGATCTCCTACAACTGGAAGAAGAGAGACGCCCGGTTAGTAAGGTAAATCCATTCCATGATGATAAGGAAGTGACAGTCGACATTGAAAACGTTACATTCTCTTACACATTAGAAAACACTGTTTTAAATAACCTTTCGCTACACATACCTGCTGGTAAAAAGGTGGCTTTGGTGGGCGCAAGCGGGGGTGGTAAATCCACACTAATCCAGTTACTGATTGGGGTTTATCAAGCTGACTCTGGGTGTATACGTTATAACGGTGAAACCACCGACGACATCAGCTTTGATATTATACGCAATCAAATTGCTGTTGTTTTACAACAACCTATACTCTTCAACGATACATTAAGGCATAATCTGACACTTGGTGCTGACTACGATGAAATGTCGTTGTGGCGTGCGCTTGAAGTCTCTCAAATGCAAGACGTCATCAAGCAGTTAAGTAACGGCTTAGATACACAAATTGGTAGGAACGGGGTTCGCCTCTCAGGTGGCCAGCGACAACGTCTAGCGATTGCTCGTATGGTGCTGAGTAATCCTAAGTTTGTTATTCTTGATGAAGCGACATCAGCACTAGATACGGCAACAGAGTCCGCTTTACACAAAGCATTGAGCGAGTTTTTGAAAGATCGCACAACTTTGATCGTGGCTCATCGATTATCAGCGGTGAAACAAGCCGATTTAATCTATGTTTTAGAAGATGGGCAAGTCACACAGACGGGAACACATGGTGAACTGGTTGAACAACAAGGACTTTATCAAACACTCTATGGCAGTGTGCAGTCGCACGCCTGATGTTTATTGTTCTACTTACGTACACCACACTTCTAAACTGACGCACAATTCTATTTGGGAGGTCGCATGACCCCCCCATCCGTACCCCAAGACTTATCAACCGAACATCAATGTGACAGCAGCTCTGTGCGATTATGCCAAGGCTGCGAACTGCCCGTTGATAAAATGGATATCCCGTTAGGTAAGTCGGCCTATTGCCCAAGGTGCGGCACTCAACTTTACCGCGGCGGCACCCCTAGCCTATCTGGAAACCTAGCAATTGCAATTACCTGCTTATTGCTGTTTATCCCATCGCACTTTTTTGAATTCATCAGTATTCGCCTGATTGGCGTCATGATACCCGCGACGTTACCATCCGGCGTCTTTACCTTAATGGGTGAAGGTTTTCCACTACTTGGATTGCTTATCCTGTTCTGCAGTTCCATTGCCCCTTTATTGGTATGTGGCTCTGTGCTCATTAGCCATTTTTCACTTCGTTTCGCACTTTTTACGCCGTTCCGCTACTCGCTGGCAATCATTCAAACCTTAAAACACTGGATGATGCTGGATGTATTCTTAGTCAGCGTTGCTATCTCGTGCTTTAAGCTACAAGACTATTCAGACATCTTTGTTGGCCCCGGCTTAATTGGCCTTATCTTGTTGCAGCTGTTTAGCGTTTTACTGGTGAGCCGAATTAGTGTTCGACGTTACTGGGAAGCATGGGCAAAAGAGTCGGAATACAGCTTTACCGAAAGCAAGAACGTGCACTGCCATAACTGCCATCTTTCTCAGCCCGAAGGTCACGCTTGCGTTCGTTGTCATCATGCTCTGTATCACCGCAAGCCTTACTCGATACAAAAAACATGGGCACTACTGTTTGCCGCCGCCGTTGCGATTGTGCCAGCCAACGTGATTCCTATATCTATTCTTATTACAAACGGGCAAAGGCTGGAAGATACGATCATCTCCGGTGTTGCCTCTCTTATCAATAGTGACATGTACGGCATCGCTGCCATCATTTTTATTGCGAGTATTGTCGTTCCCGTTGCCAAAATCCTTGGGCTTGCTTACATACTGATTTGCATTCAAATGAAGCGAGCTCTCTACCACAGACAACGAATGACCATCTATTTTATCGTGAAGTGGGTGGGAAAATGGTCCGTTATGGATCTGTTCGTTATTTCGATCATGATGACACTGGTCGACCGTGGACAAATTTTAAACTTCACACCAGGTTATGGTGCAGTCGCTTTCGGCGTTGTTGTGGTTCTCACAATGCTGGCAGCGGAAAGCTTAGATCCTAGGCTAATTTGGGATAACTATACCTCTAAAGATGAGTCAGTGAATGAACGACAATAACCAATCACAAACATCATATTCACCGGAAGTCAGAAAAAACAAAGGCATTTCCCCTTTGTGGATTCTCCCGATCCTCACCGTCGCGCTTGCGGGCTGGCTAGTAATGAAGTCAGTCCATGATGCAGGCCAACGTGTACAGATCTACTTCTCAGATGCGGCAGGCTTAGTCGCAGGACGCACCACAATTCGCTACCAAGGCTTAGAAGTGGGTATGGTTCGCGATATTACCCTCTCGAAAGACTTATCTAATATCTATGTTGATGCTGATATTTATCCGGAAGCGAAAAAGCTGCTGTCTAAAGGCACTCGATTTTGGTTAGTGAAGCCGACCGCAAGCTTATCTGGTATTTCTGGGCTAGATGCGCTTGTATCTGGTAACTACATTGCAATTCACCCAAGTGAGACCAAACAAGAGCCAGAAACTGTTTTCCAAGCTTTAGAGTCTGCACCTTCTGACTTGTTAGCTGCCGATGGCTTGAACATATCACTGACAACAAAAGATTTGGGTGGCGTCTCTGTTGGCTCTCAGATTGTTTATCGTAAAATCCCAATCGGTGAGGTCTACAACTACCAGCTTAACGAAAGCGGCAAGTCAGTCACGATTCAAGCGGCTATTAAAGATGAATACAGCCATATCATTACCGACCAAAGCCGTTTCTGGAATGTTAGTGGCTTAGGAGCAAGCATTGGGTTTTCAGGCGTTGATGTTCGTTTAGAGAGCCTAAGCGCTCTATTAGGTGGTTCTATCGCCGTAGACTCACCTGGAGATGGTCAGCCAGTTGAGATGAACACCAAATTCAAACTCTACCCAGATCTAAAAACTGCTGGTCGTGGTATTTCTATTAAGATCGCTGTTCCTGATGACAACAAGATCAGTGCAACTGGCGCTCCAATCATGTACCGCGGCATCGAAATCGGTCAAATTACCGACTTATCACTCAGCGAAGGCCGAGAAAACGTTGTTGCTTCAGCAGCTATCCAGCCTGCTTTCAGCGACTTCCTAAACAGTGGTAGTAAGTTCATTCTTGAGGAAGCCGAACTATCACTGACGGGTATGAAGAATATCGCGAACTTAGTAACAGGCAACTTCTTAACGCTAGTCCCTGGTGAGGGTGAAAAAGCGCGCCGCTTTACCGCGATTCGCAAAACGGAATACAGCCAAGAACAGGAAAAATCAGTAGCGATTCGCTTAACCTCTAATAACTCTTTCGGTTTAGATGTTGGCACGCAGCTACTTTACAAAGGGATTGCAGTCGGCTCTATCATCAAAGTCGGTTTAGTTGATGGCGTTGGCACAGGAAGCGACAAGCATGAAGTGTTCATGGATGCGTTGATCGATAATGAATACGCACATCTCATAAAAAGCAACAACCGCTTTTTCGTAACGGGTAGCGCGAGTGCAGAATTAACTGAGTCTGGGTTAAGCGTTACCGTTCCACCTGCAAAACAACTATTGACTGGCTCAATTAGCTTTGTAAGTGAAGGTAAGGCTCAAGCAAGACCGAGTTACCAACTGTTCCAAAGCAAATCACTGGCAGAAATCGCCAAGTTCAACCAATCGGGTTCGAAGACACTGTCACTGTTTGCCAGCGAATTACCGTCAATTTCAAAAGGCAGCCCACTACTCTACCGCAATCTTCAGGTCGGTAGCATCAGTGACTTCCAGCTTGCCGACGGTGGTGTGAGAATCCAGGTCACCATTGAAAACCGTTACACACACCTAATCAACAAACACACGGTTTTCTGGAACCGTTCAGGTGTTGAGGTTGACGCGTCTTTGTCTGGTATCAGCATCAAAGCGGCTCCGGTTAAAACTCTGATTCAAGGCGGTATCGCGTTTGATTCACTGCCAGGTATCGACAACAAACTGGGAGATGTTTGGAAACTCTATACTGATTCTAAATCTGCTCGTAAATTTGGTCGTGCCATCACGATTACTTCTTCGGGCGATCAAGAGATTAGCAAAGGTACACCAATTAAATATCAAGGCGTCAATGTCGGTGAGGTGACTTTAGTCGTTCCGAATTTCACTAAAGGTGGCATTGAGATTACGGCTCGTATCCTGCCTGAGTATGTCGATAAGATAGCTGTTGCTGGTAGCCATTTTTGGCTAGCTGAGCCGGAGATTGGTTTGAATGGGATTAAGAATGTCTCTTCTCTGATTTCTAAGCACATTAAAGTTGAACCGGGTAAAGGAAGCAAAACCACAGCATTCAAGCTAAGTAATGGTCCAGTTCAACCTGAAGGCAAGATTTTCACGCTGCAAAGTGAGAGTCGCGGTTCAGTATCAGAAGGTACGCCGATTCTATTCCGCGAACTAGAAATCGGCACAGTCATTGACGTTCAACTTGGTGAGTTTGCAGATCGTATTATCTCTACCATTCAAATCAAACCAGAGTTCGCTTACTTAATTCGTGCCAACAGTGTGTTCTGGAATGTATCGGGTGTGGATGTGTCTATCGGCTTGTCTGGTGCAAACATCAAGGCAGGTACTGTCGATAGCTTAATCAGAGGTGGTATTACTTTCTCAACACCACCCACTAATGAACTTCAGCCTTTGGCACAAGAAGACCAGTCATTCTACTTGTACCCTAAAGCCGAAGACGAGTGGAAGTCGTGGAGAACCGCTATCCCTCGCCCATAAACGCGCGTTATAGCATCGGTTCTCTGAGCGAATAGCCGACAATTAACATCCAAATGCAGCCTTTGAGCTGCATTTTTATTGTTTAAAGCAAATTTGGTTTAGGACAATCTCATTTTGCTTTAAACTGCCCGCATTAACGCTATAAATCGAGATACCCTTTTGCACGCTAACGTATATATCCCAGAAGAATTCCTTACTCATATTGAAAGCATTATGCCTAGCCATTTAGACATGGCTTCGTTTGTCGCTTCTTGTCAAAAGCCACTTCGTAAAAGTATTCGAGTGAACACTCTCAAAATCAGTGTTGAAGACTTTCTGGTACGCGCGAAAGATAAAGGTTGGGAACTGGAACCAGTACCTTGGTGTGAAACGGGTTTTTGGATCAATGCCGATGAAACTGAAGCGCCACTAGGTAATACTGCCGAGCACATGTCTGGCTTGTTCTACATCCAAGAAGCCAGCTCAATGATGCCACCGTCAGCTCTTTTCCAAGGTGAAGAGAACTATCAAGCAGTTCTAGATACCGCTGCGGCTCCAGGTTCTAAAACCACTCAAATAGCAGCGCTGATGAACAACCGTGGTGTGTTGGTTGCCAATGAATACGCAGCAAGCCGAGTTAAAGTGCTTCACGCCAACATTGAACGCTGCGGCGTAAGAAACGCAGCACTCAGTAACTTTGATGGTCGCGTGTTTGGTGGATGGTTACCTGAACAATTCGACGCTGTATTGTTGGATGCGCCCTGCTCTGGTGAAGGCACGATTCGTAAAGATGCCGACGCAATGAAGAACTGGACGTATCAGTCGGTTGTTGAAATTGCTGACACGCAAAAAGACCTCATTGAAAGTGCATTCCACGCTCTCAAACCTAATGGTGTATTGGTCTACTCGACGTGCACGTTAAGCACAGAAGAAAACCAACAAGTGTGTCATCACTTAAAAGAGACCTTTGGCGATGCGGTTGAGTTTGAATCTCTAGAATCTCTATTCGATAACGCGAAAGCGACCACAACAGAAGAAGGCTTCCTACACATATTCCCTCAGGTTTATGACTCTGAAGGCTTCTTCGTTGCTCGCATCCGAAAATTAGCATCTGTGGCACCACCAGAAGTGAAGAAGCGTTTAGGCAAGTTTCCATTTGAGAAGGCTTCGAAGAAAGCACAACAAGAAGTTGCAGAACAGCTTTCAAGTGCGTTAGATATTGAGTTACCAAACGATACTCAAGTATGGACACGTGACAAAGATGTATGGCTATTCCCTGAAGCGTTAGAGCCGATGATTGGTGAGTTTCGTTTCTCTCGCATGGGCATCAAGATCGCAGAAACCCATAAAAAGGGCTACCGCTGGCAACACCAAGTGGCGACAACCCTCGCGACAGGCAACGAAGCTAACATTGTTGAGCTGACTATCGACGATGCTCGCGAATGGTTCATGGGTAGAGATGTTCGCCCAGAAGGCTTATCCGGCAAAGGAGAAGTGCTGGTCAAATACAATGGCGCAATCATTGGCCTTGGTAAGTGGGTTGGCAATCGAGTCAAAAACGGCCTGCCACGAGAATTAGTGCGTGATAAGAACCTGTTCTAACCAACATTCCGCTTCTATCGCAAATTAGACAAACGAATAAACAAAAAGCCCAAACAACGCACGTTGCTTGGGCTTTTTCTATTGAACTTGAGTCATGCTATCTATATAGAAAGGTCTTTCGAACCAATACTTAATAACAAAACAATCAATTCAAGTCGCTATTTTAACGGTCAAAAATCGCATATTAGGAAAATTAAACTAAACTTCATCTAGTAAACAAAGAATTGAAACGATTAGCGTAGGCTCTTCGGAGCCCTTTCCCCTAAGCCCAAACAGGAAAGTTTGGGCTTTTTTTTAACCGAGAGCTTGGCTTATTTAGCTAAGCTAATGCCTTCTTTATCGATAGAGATCTTGCCAGCTTTGTACAAACCACCGATGGTCTTTTTGAATGTACCTTTACTGGTTCTGAAAGCAGAGAAAATAGCTTCAGGTGAAGACTTATCATTCAAAGGCAAAAAGCCGCCTTTCTTCTCAAGTAAGTCTAAGATCTTAATGCTTAGGTCATCCATCTTAGCTACGCCAACTTTCTGAAGAGAAAGGTCAATCTTACCATCTTCTTCACGAATGTTTTTAATGTAGCCTTTCAGCGTCTTACCGATAAATAATTTACCGATGATGTCTGATGGGAAAATCATGCCCCAGTGTTCGCCATTCACGATCGCTTTGTAGCCTAACTGGCTACGTTCAGCGATGATTAAGTCAACTTGCTGGTTGCGTTTGTAATTCGCAGGAGTGTTGTCTAACCACTTGTTAAACTTAGTTGTACCTACAATGCGGCTAGATGCTTTATCAATGTACACATATACTAAGATTGACTGGCCTTCGTTTAATCGACCACGTTGTTCGCTGAAAGGAACCAATAGGTCTTTGCCTTTCACACCCCAGTTCATGAATGCACCGGTGCTGTTTACACCTTCAACAGTCATCAAGCCAAACTGGCCAACTTGTGCGATAGGTTTTTCAGTCGTTGCAGCGATCTGGTTGTCAGAATCAATGTATAAGAACACATCTAACTTTTGACCAATTTCAACACCTTCAGGAGTAAATCGTTTCGGCAGCAACACCGTTCCATAGTCGCTAGCGTCAAGGAATACACCGAAATCTGCTTGTTTTACTACTTCTAAGTTGTTTATTTGACCAATATTAATCATCAAGATTGTCTCTACTTTAAATTTGGCGGAGATTATACGTGATCTCTGATATGCTTTCGCTAGTTTCATTCATATTTTTACATTCTAGGAGCCATCGTTGATCACCGTTGATAAACAAGATGCGATAACACTCAAAATTAACCATGCAATGGCTAAAACCAAAAAGCTCGACATGGATGTTTATCTATTCATTCCCGGTGAACTTGGACTCACTCCAGAAGTACTTTCTGAGAGCGCATTTTTCTATAGCTCAATCACTCAAAAACGCGCGTACTACAGTGATAAAACACTACTCCCCCTAGTACACAGCCGTTTAGCAAAACGTGGACGACTGTCTACCACTCAATACCGTGTAAGCTTGAGCTTGTTCGCCTACCAATATGTTATCGCTTTAGATAAAGCGGTCAGCAGCTTAAATAAAAATGATAGTGACGACGTAACGGCTGACGAAGTGGATGAGGTTATCGAACTGGCTTTAGACATATTAAAGAAGCTGCGTCGAAGTATCCCTTATGAAGAAAACCTGAAACGCTACTATGCCAATATAGACAACTACCTATCTTGGTATACCGAGCAAAAATTCCTATCGCTAGTGTCACACATGCCTCGTGGTAGCGAGTATTCAACCATCAAAGAGCGTCTTTTAACCCTTTGCGATAAAGAGACCGCTCACCGCAAACTGAACCGCTACAACTCAGCCAAAGTTCGAGAAGATGTAACCCGCTTGAGTAACAAGATGCGTTTGCTGCGTCGTTTGATTGAGCACCCTATCGTACTCAAAGAGAAAACCACCTCAATGGGTAAAAACGTTAAACGAGCAGTAAAAGGTGTTGCGACAGGTTTAGTAATGGTGGTTGTGACCACAACGGTTATCTTAGCCCGAGATTTCCTAGGAGAGATTACCGCTTCTTTCATCGTCGCGATGTCTTTCATCTATGCACTACGCGAGATATTCAAAGACGATTTAAGAGACATTCTTTGGCGCTGGCTTCGTAAAGGCAAGCCAAAGTGGAAACGCCGTTATTACGATCCAACTACCAATAAGTCAGTTGGTCATAAACTCGAGTGGTTGGACTACGCAAACTTTTCTAAGCTCGCGGACCGCATTCAGTCAATACGTAAGAAACGTGTGGTGCAGCGTGAAGAGCAAATCTTGCATTACCGGTCGCACACAGAGATGTCGACATCAACCTTTATGAGTGGCTACGAGGAAACGCGTGAAACCTTGTCGATCAGTCTAAGAGCGCTGACACGCTTAATGGATAAGGGCTCGAACAAGATTTATCGATTGAATGAAGGTCAAGTGAGTCGAGAGTCCGTTGAGAAGCGTCACCTGCTCAATCTGATCATTAAAGAGAACAACCACGATAATGAACCAACTTACTATCGTTGGAAAATAGTCATGAACCGTTCAAAGATTGTCGATATCGAGCAAATCACACAAGAGTCATAGAACTACTGCGATTCGTGCTATTACGGTATGTGGATATACATTCACATACCGTTTTTGTTAGTTCGAGCCCCACCAAATACCATTCTAAGCAGATACTTGTGGTTACTTTCTAGATGGGATTTTTTTGATAGAGAGCGTGAGTGTAAATTCTGCCATGGGCTCTTCGCCATGCAGTGATGGGCAGGTTGCGATAATGGTTACTGGCTGATTTACTCGCTCTCCGGTCGACATGGTTTCTGCCAGCATAGTGTTGATCAGCTCACCGTCAGTACAGGTGAAATGCACATCGCCTTCAGGTCGCTTCAGAAAGTTACCTGTCACCTCTTTAAACGCCAAAGAGATCTTCTCACCTTGCTGTTGAGATTTACTCATAGCAAGAAAGCCACCTGCTACATCCGCACCTACAGCTAAAACTCCGAAATACATGCTATTAAGATGGTTTTTGGTGCGCCTTCTAAGCGGAATTTTCACCTCTACACGCTCGTTATCGAGTACCAGAAGCTTTGGTCGACACAGCCAGATGAGTGGGACTTTGAAAAAACCAAACATGCTTAAATAGAAATTTGCTTTTTGTAGAGAGGTTAACATTGGAATTACCTAGCCTAATCAGTCATCAGACCAGTTAATCGACTAACGATTAAGATGTCAAAAAAATGTTACAAAAAAGAGATATCATCACACAATGATATCTCTTTTATTCTCAAAGCATTAGCGCTTCGAACCAACTCATACGCCAAGTTGATAAATTACAGCAACAGACTGATTTATGCCGTCACGACGGTTTCAACCCCTTCAAGGTCAGCGATGTAACCTTGTAAGCGCGGATAATCAACCAAACCTTGAGTAACAAGTAAAACGGGTTTCTTAGCGTTCTGTGTCGCCTTAACAATCATATCTAGCAGTGTAATTACCGCTTCGTTTTGTGGATCAAAAGCGTGTTGCTGCGCTTCATTCTGCTTATCAACACCAAGTGTGAAAGACGCTAGACTGTCGACATTCACCACAACACCATCAAAGTAATGCAGTAGACGTTCACTCAGTAGAACGGCAGATGGCACATCGCATGAGAACAATACCTTCAAGCCATTCAAACCGCGAGGCAAGCCTTGCTCTGCAAGTAAATCGATGATCTTAGCCGCGTCGCTTAATGCGCGTACATAAGGCACCACGACTTCGACATTGATGCCTTGTTCGCGCAGTGTTTTAACTACCTGACACTCCAAAGCAAACGCTTTGCTGTACTCTGGCGTCGCATAACGAGCAACACCACGAACACCCAGTGCCGGGTTCACCTCTTCTACTTCGCAATTACCACCTAACAGCGAACGAAAGCCGTAGCTGTCGGCATTGCTTAAAGCGATACGCACAGAACTATGGTTTGGTTGAACAGCCGCTTGAATCGCCGTTACCAAGGTCGAAACGAAATGTTCATCAACGCTTTTGCCACCAAGAATCGCGTCTAGAGAGGTTTTCTCTATATCAGAAAGTGTGTCTAAATGGCTTTCAATACTTGGATGATAGAAGACACGATCCATGACCAATTCAGAGAGAGATACGTATAAGTGGTTGGAATTATTATTATCGTTATAAGAAGGCAGCACATCGCCTAAGACCAGTTCTGGGTGCAAAGTGCTTTGATTTTCTTGAGTCATTGCTGCTCCAGCATTTTTATGTTGTGTTCAAACGAAAATACCGATAGCTGCCTGTTAATACAAGTGAAAATCCCGTATTTAGCGTCGGGCTGCTGATAAAAATAAGAATATTAGTAATAACAGAGATAACTTTGACTTAAGAGAGTTTATTCCTCGGTTCAATTCCGTTATCTTAACCACTTCGCAATAGAATAAAAAAGCTATCACATGCCATTAAAAACTGATGAGTTGAGAACCCAAGCTCTGGGTCCTATGCCAACTCCTGCCGAATTAGGCAACGCACACCCTATTACTGACGACGTTGCTGAGCGTATTGCAAATTCTCGCCGCCAAATCGAAGATATCCTAACTGGTCGTGATAACCGCCTATTAGTTATCGTAGGCCCTTGCTCTGTTCACGATACAGAAGCGGCACTTGATTACGCTGAGCGTCTAAGCCAAATTCAAGAACAATACAAAGACGAATTGTTTGTTGTGATGAGAACCTACTTCGAGAAACCTCGTACGGTTGTAGGTTGGAAAGGCTTAATTACCGATCCAAACCTTGATGGTTCTTACGCACTTGAAACAGGCTTAAACAAAGCACGTCAGCTTCTGCTTGATATCAACAAGCTTGGTCTAGCAACCGCAACTGAATTCCTTGATATGATCACAGGTCAATACATTGCAGACCTGATCACTTGGGGCGCAATCGGGGCACGTACTACCGAATCTCAGATTCACCGTGAAATGGCTTCAGCATTGTCTTGCCCAGTTGGCTTCAAAAACGCGACAAACGGCAACATCAAGATCGCTATTGATGCAATTCGCGCGTCACAAGCTTCTCACTACTTCTACTCACCAGATAAAAATGGTCGTATGACAGTTTACCGCACTTCGGGCAACCCATACGGTCACGTCATTCTGCGTGGTGGTGATAAAGGTCCAAACTTTGACGCACAATCTGTGGATAGCGCATGTAAGCAACTAGCTGAGTTCGACCTACCTCAACGTTTGGTTGTGGACTTCAGCCACGCTAACTGTGAAAAGCAACACCGCAAACAGTTGGACGTTACAAAAGACATCTGTGAACAGATCAAATCGAACAAAAATCAAATTGCAGGCATCATGGCAGAAAGCTTCATTAAAGAAGGTAACCAGCCAATGACGGATATCAACAACCTAGAATACGGCAAGTCGATTACTGACCCGTGTCTAAGCTGGGAAGATACCGCGACAATGTTAGACATGCTTGCAACAGCAATCAAAGATAGAAACTTAGCTTAAGGAAATAAAACAATGCCATCATTTGACATTATCTCTGAAGTAGAAGCAGTAGAACTACGTAACGCTGTAGACAATGCTAACCGTGAACTATCGACTCGTTTCGATTTCCGCGGTGTTGACGCTAGCTTTGACTACAAAGATGAGTCGGTAAAACTGACTGCTCAAGACGATTTCCAGCTTAAGCAAATGCGCGATATTCTTCGTAGTAACCTAACGAAGCGCAATGTTGATCCTAACGCAATGGAAGCGAAAGCAGCAGATCAAACAGGTCGTACTTGGCACCAAACGGTTATCTTTAAGCAAGGTATCGAAACTGATGTTGCAAAGAAAATCGTTAAGCTAATTAAAGACAACAAGATTAAGGTTCAAGCGTCTATTCAAGGTGAAAAAGTACGCGTAACAGGTAAGAAGCGTGACGATCTGCAAGCTGTAATGGCACTAGTTCGTAACGGTGAACTTGGTCAACCTTTCCAATTCGATAACTTCCGCGACTAATTTTGATTTAAGTAACTACGTTTATTTGTTGCTCATTGATCGTCACGATATTGTGTTCGAAATAGCAAAAAGCCACTTCCTGCGAAGTGGCTTTTTATTTATCTAGTGATTTTAGCGTATTAGACACCAGTTTTACGACAGCTAGCTGGTCTGCCTTTTAGCTCAAAACCTTGGCAGAAGACAGCTTGAGGTCTTTCCCTACCAACAAATTGAATTCAACGCTCGCTGGTGGGATGAACACACATACTCTTAAGTTTTCAGCTTTTGCTTGCTCAAGCTTCGTTGAGAGCTCTCCACTGTTTGCGTAACTTTCTCTTTCCGAATCACGACGACATAGATCTACGTATTCGAATGGGCACTCTTTCGGAGACAATACCAGCTCAGCTTCCTGCATCAAGCGTAACGCCTTCATAGACAGCAACTCGACATCTTGTTCAAATTCGATCCAGGTTACCTGCCCTTCACTATCAACGCCTTCTGTCAGCGCTTGCTGATAATACGTTTCTAATTGCTCTCTATCCGTTACCTGCTCGATAAAACTGGACGATAAAAAGCGTTCCCAAAACTTGCGACGTTCATCGACGGTAGGATACGACTCTTTGATCGAGTTGCGTTTTGATGCACCAAAGTCTGCGAGAAGAACGATATTCTGTGGCAATACGGTTTCGAGTTTTTCTCTAATATTTCTCACTAAAACAGGTGATGCACCACCACTAGATATGGCAATTTGGATTCTTCCACGATTTATCATTGAAGGTGTAATGAAGTCACAGTATGGCAAATCATCAACCACATTGACTAAAATACCCAGTTTTTTTGCATCATTATACACCTGATGATTCAAGCTAGGGTTATCTGTGGTCGCCCATACTTGAAGGTATTCTTTCGAGATAATTTGTGACGAGTAAAAGTTTTGAACCCAGTGAAGTTTGTTCTCATCAACAAGCTGCTGTAAGTACGGCGCAACCTTAGGAGAAACTAACGTAACGTTAGCGCCTGCTCTTAACAAGCTATCCACTTTACGGCAAGCAACCTCACCCCCACCGACCACGAGAATCGGCTTATTCTCTACATCCAAAAACATTGGGAAATAACGCATGTTCTTCCTTGAGACGACTTCAATAACTATTCAGCCATGCTACCAAATTTGGAGCATATTAATAACTATCGAAGTGTAATAAAAATATTTATTGACCAAATTTCAATCTTTTTTAAGTTTAATGTTTCACCAACGTGAGATTCATTCAGGATTTTTATCTAGTCGATTATCAATATAAAAATCTAAATCTTGTTGCACCAACAGTGTGAACCCTTGCACTATTTACATTCAGTTAACATTTGGTCATTCTAAATGTGTTCGGATTTGTGATTTCATTCAAAATTCTTTTTAAATTATACATTTGTGAAACTACGGATCCTTTCCTAACCTTATAAACAGTTGATTAAATCGCACACAGTTTCATTTGCAAAATGCAACTCGTTTGATTTAGACAACAAGGTCATAGAAAACGCAACACATATAGAAAACTCAAATGAGCACGAGTATCAGGTGTCACCTGGTTAACAAGGAAGGATACAAATGACAAATAAACTAACACTTCTTGCTTCAGTAGTAGCTGCATCAACTGCGATGATGGCAACATCAGCATCAGCGGCAGAAAGCACTCTGGACAAAGTCACATCTCAAGGCTTCTTAACTTGTGGTGTAAGTACAGGTCTTCCAGGGTTCTCTAACCCAAACTCAAAAGGTGAATGGGAAGGAATCGATGTTGAGTATTGTCAAGCTCTTGCAGCGGCTGTACTCGGTGACAAGACTAAAGTTAAGTATGTACCTCTAACAGCAAAAGAGCGTTTTACTGCGCTTCAATCTGGCGAAATCGACGTACTGTCTCGCAACACAACATGGACACTGCATCGTGATACCGCTCTAGGTCTTAACTTCGTAGGCGTTAACTACTACGATGGTCAAGGCTTCATGGTTAAGAAAGATCTTGGCCTAACCAGCGCTCTAGAACTTGATGGCGCGTCTGTATGTGTTCAATCAGGCACAACGACTGAGCTTAACCTAGCCGATTACTTCCGTAACAACGGCATGTCTTACAAGCCAGTGGTATTTGATACAGCAGCACAAACATCTAAAGGTTTCGACGCAGGTCGTTGTGATGTGCTAACCACTGACCAATCTGGTCTATACGCGCTTCGCCTTAACCTAGCTGATCCTAAATCTGCACAAGTACTTCCTGAAATTATCTCTAAAGAGCCTCTAGGCCCAGTTGTTCGTCAAGATGATGACAAATGGTTCAATGTAGCTAAGTGGACACTTTCAGCAATGGTCAATGCGGAAGAATACGGCATCACTTCTAAAAATGCTGATGAAATGCTCAAGTCAAAAGATCCAAACATCAAACGTATTCTTGGTGTAGACGGTCCTAAAGGTAAAGGCCTTGGCATTCGTGACGACTGGGGTTACCAAGTAATCAAACAAGTTGGTAACTACGGTGAAAGTTTTGAGCGTACTGTTGGTACAGGTTCTCCACTTCAAATCGATCGTGGTGTAAATGCGTTATGGAATGCGGGCGGCTTTATGTACGCTCCACCAATCCGTTAATAGCACAGGACGTGATTACTTGTTCGTAATCGTTGCTATCGCTCTTGTTGAGGGTGATAGCAACAACCCAAAAATGAATGTTTGAGTAACACGATTTAGGGCGGTTTTTCCGCCCTAAATGTTAAATGGATTTGAGGTTATTGCAGTATGAAACCTAACAACACTCTTACTCCTTCCCAGGAAAAGCCCGAAGCTAAAAGTGCTAACCTTTTATACAACCCGACTTTTCGATCTGTCGTTTTCCAGATCATCGCCATCGGAGCACTTGGCGCTTTCTTCTATACCATCGTAAACAACGCCCTTACCAACCTTGAAGCCCGAGGCATTGCCACTGGTTTTGACTTTTTAAGTCAAGAGGCGGGTTTTGGTATCGGCCTTACCCTCGTCGAATATGACGAAACCTTCTCATATGGTCGAACATTCGTTGTCGGCTTATTAAACACCGCTTTAGTATCTGTATTAGGTATTATCTTAGCAACGGTTCTTGGCTTCTCTATGGGTGTCGCTCGTCTGTCATCTAACTGGCTAGTGAGCCGATTTGCCGCGGTATACATTGAAATCTTCCGAAATATCCCACTACTACTTCAAATCTTCTTTTGGTATTTCGCGGTTCTTCAAGCTCTCCCATCTGCAAGACAAAGTCTCAGTTTGGGCGAAGCGATTTTCCTAAACGTGCGTGGTCTTTATTTCCCTGCCCCTGTTCTTGAGCAAGGAAGCAGCATCGTTATCGCGTCACTGATTGCTGGTATCGTAGCTACCATCATCATCAACATATGGGCTAACAACAAACAAAAGCTGACTGGGCAACAAACCCCTATGTTTCGAATTGCTCTTAGCTTGATCGTCGGTTTGCCTCTGGTTGTCTATTTTGTGCTTGGTATGCCGATTTCAGCTGAATACCCGGAACTAAAAGGCTTTAACTTCAGAGGTGGTATCAGCATTATTCCTGAGTTAGCCGCTCTTGTATTAGCACTAAGTATCTATACGGCGTCTTTCATCGCAGAGATCGTTCGTTCTGGTATTAATGCAGTTAGCCACGGCCAAACAGAAGCTGCGATGTCTCTAGGTCTTCCTCGAGCTCGCACATTAAAGCTGGTTATTATTCCACAAGCGTTGCGAATCATTATTCCACCGTTAACTAGCCAATACTTAAACCTCACTAAGAACTCTTCGTTAGCAATGGCTATTGGCTACCCTGACTTAGTTTCTGTGTTCGCAGGTACAACTCTCAACCAAACAGGTCAAGCTATCGAAATCATTGCCATGACCATGGGTGTATACCTAACGCTAAGCTTATTGACCTCTGCGTTAATGAATATCTATAACCGTAAAGTCGCATTGGTGGAGAGATAATATGAGCACACATCAATTTCAACCGGATCTTCCACCTCCCGCTAATACCGTTGGCGTAGTCGGCTGGTTAAGAAAGAATCTCTTTAATGGGCCGATAAACAGCATCGTCACCGTTGTTTTGGGTTACATCGCCTTTTCACTGCTCTGGACAACCTTCGATTGGGCTTTCCTAAATGCAGACTGGGTTGGCACAACACGTGATGCTTGTACTAGTGACGGTGCTTGCTGGGTGTTCATCAGCGTTCGCTGGGATCAGTTCATGTACGGGTTCTACCCTGAGGCAGAACTGTGGCGCCCTCGCCTTTTCTACGCAACGTTGGCTATCTTTGTAGCACTATTGGCTTACGAGAAAACACCTAAACGCACGTGGATTTGGTTATTTTTCGTAAACATCTACCCATTCATCATTGCTGGTTTGCTATACGGCGGTGTATTTGGATTGGAAGTTGTTGATACGCACAAATGGGGTGGCCTACTTGTTACGCTTATCATTGCATTGGTGGGTATCGTTGTGTCACTACCGATTGGTGTCGCACTGGCACTTGGCCGTCGCTCTGAAATGCCGATCATCCGTAGTATTTGCACTGTGTACATCGAAATTTGGCGTGGTGTTCCACTGATTACGGTGCTGTTCATGGCATCTGTAATGCTGCCACTATTCCTTACTGCAGGCTCTGAGACCGATAAGTTATTCCGTGCGCTAGTAGGTGTGGTTCTATTTAGTGCCGCTTATATGGCCGAAGTAATTCGTGGTGGTCTACAAGCTATTCCTAAAGGTCAATACGAAGCTGCAGATGCACTTGGCTTAACCTATTGGAAAAAGATGGGGCTGATTATTCTTCCTCAAGCGCTGAAAATCACAATCCCATCAATCGTGAACACATTCATTGGCTTGTTCAAAGATACCAGTCTTGTACTTATCATCGGTATGTTCGATGTACTGGGTATTGGTCAAGCGGCGAACACCGACCCTGAATGGTTAGGCTTCGCAACAGAAAGTTATGTATTTGTCGCGTTAGTGTTCTGGGTGTTCTGTTTTGGCATGTCGAGATACTCGATATGGCTAGAAAACAGACTTCACACCGGTCACAAACGATAGTTAATAAGATCAAGGACGTATTATGACGCAACAACTAAACCCAGAATCGCAAGAGTTGATGATTGAACTTAAAGACATGAACAAGTGGTACGGTGAGTTCCACGTTCTTAAGAACATCAATTTAGAAGTTAAAAAAGGCGAGAAAATCGTTATCTGTGGCCCTTCTGGCTCAGGTAAATCAACGATGATTCGCTGTATCAATAGACTGGAAGAGCATCAGAAGGGACACATCTTTGTGTCTGGCAATGAGCTGACTGAAGATCTAAAAAACATCGAAGCCGTTCGTCGTGACGTTGGCATGTGTTTCCAGCACTTCAATCTATTTCCGCATCTTACGGTACTAGAAAACTGTACCTTAGCCCCTATCTGGGTGAAAAAGATGCCGAAAGAAGAAGCTGAAGCGATTGCGATGAAATATCTAGAGCGTGTAAAGATCCCTGAGCAAGCAGACAAGTTCCCAGGTCAGCTTTCTGGTGGTCAGCAACAACGTGTAGCGATTGCACGTTCTCTGTGTATGAACCCACAAGTCATGCTGTTTGATGAACCAACATCAGCGCTCGATCCAGAAATGGTTCGTGAAGTTCTAGACGTTATGGTTGAACTGGCAGAAGAAGGCATGACCATGCTTTGTGTAACGCACGAGATGGGCTTTGCTAAGGAGGTAGCCGATAGGGTTATCTTCATGGATGCCGGGGAAATCATTGAAGAGAACAACCCGGTCGACTTCTTTGAAAATCCGCAGTCAGACAGAACGCAAAACTTCTTGAGTCAAATCTTACACCATTAATGTGTTATGATGCATAATTAAGGGAGGCGGCTTAGGTCGCCTTTTTATTTTTCAAATTGATAGTTGGTTGATAGAAGGATATAAATAGGTAACGCAAGTATCAAGGTTAAACATCGGGTGTTAATGGCACTTTGACATCAGCATAAGACATACTTTGTTACACCTTCAGAAATACTTAACCAGCTATTTTGATTATTATTTTAAGTATACAAGTGGACTGTAAGACTTGATTTTTCGAACTTTCAGCCCCATAAATGTACTAATAACTATTGAAGTCACCTTACGAGGAAGATTATGAACAGCCCTATGTTTTCACGCACAGCATCTCAAGAAAGTGCTCTGCAAACCAATAAAGTGTTGCGTAATACCTACGCACTACTGTCTATGACACTACTTTGGTCTGCTGTTGTAGCAGGCGTATCTATGGCGATGAACCTTCCTCGTCCTGGTCTTATCATGATGCTAGTTGGTTTCTACGGCCTACTTTTCCTAACAGAGAAGAACCGTAACAACAGCATGGGTCTAGTCTTTACGTTCCTGTTCACAGGTTTCCTAGGCTACACCATCGGTCCAATCTTAAACATGTACGTTGGCGCAGGCATGGGTGATGTTATCCTAACTGCTCTAGGCGGCACCGCATTAGCATTCATGGGTGCATCGGCTTACGCTCTTACTACCAAGCGTGACCTGTCTTTCCTTAACGGTATGCTACTAGCAGGTTTCGTCGTGCTACTTGTAGGCATGGTTGCAAATATCTTCCTACAAATGCCGATTCTGTCATTAGCAATGAGTGGTATGTTCATCCTGTTTTCGACTGGTGTTATTTTGCTGACAACGCAAAACATCATCCGTGGCGGTGAAACTAACTACATCTCAGCGACAGTTAGCCTATACGTATCAATCTACAACATCTTCATCAGCCTACTAAGCATCCTAGGCATCATGGGCAGCGACGACTAATCACTCGCCTAATTGAAGAATATCTAGCCCAAGAGCCTATCTCTTGGGCTTTTTTGTATCTATAGGATCAATATTTTTCAAGATCGCAACGATATCTATTGAGAAAGGTAAACTTGGTCATGTACCCTACCTAAATAGTTAATTGGATTCTGGACTAAACATGTTTGAATATAACGGCAAGCAAATCGAAACCGACGCTCAAGGCTACCTGTTGGATTACACACAATGGGAAGAAGGTATGATTGAAATTCTTGCACAAGATGAAGCCATTGAGCTTACCGAAGCGCACTTAGAAGTGGTGCATTTTGTAAGGAGCTTTTACGAAGAGTTCAACACTTCCCCTGCGGTTCGCATGCTGGTTAAAGCGATGGAAAAAGCCCATGGCCCAGAAAAAGGTAACAGTAAATACCTGTTCAAATTATTCAAAAAAGGCCCAGCGAAACAAGCGACCAAACTCGCAGGCTTACCTAAACCAGCAAAGTGTCTGTAACAACAGGTTACTAATTATCTCAATCAAATACTGTGGCCTGTTAGCTACAGTATTTGGAACTCCCCAACACGCACATTGCGCTTTTCACCTTCTCCCAACCTTTGCTTAACCACATTGTCTACCGTTGCGCTCGCAGGACCTACTTGCAACCATTGGTATAGCTTATCTACCTGGCCACTTTCGCCAACAGCCAACACTTCAACTCGACCATCATTTAAGTTCTTGGCATACCCTGAAATGGCAAGCTTTTGCGCTTCTCTGCTGGTGTGATAACGGAATCCAACACACTGAACTACGCCTGATACGACAAATATAGATTGTGAATTTTTCATAACGTTGCCTCATAAATTGTATGAATGATATAGTTGAGACTCTATTCATTCACCGCTTATTGGTGGACTTACTTCGAGTATAACGATTATGAAAGAAATCCCATTTCGTTGGATTGATAAATATCTCATTCACCTAAAAATCCAAGAAAAGTTTTATCTCCTCTTTTTATTACCTCTTCTCGCTCTTGTTATATTTACTCTCGTTTTAGATAGTGCAGCAGATTCACTACTGGCCCACCTCTATCAAGAAGAATTGCTCTTAATGAAGGGGCTTATCGAAGCTGGTCAACTCACCAAAGAACAAGTTGCTCAACTGGTTAATAGCTCCGAAACTATCTCCCTTGGTTATGGCGCAGGCTCTGTTTCAGTTATGAATGGTGCATTTAGTTTGGTTGCTAACCACGACCAAAACCTGTGGTCTGCGCTTTCAGCAACACAGGTATCGATCGTTGCGGTCACCCTAACTTTGATTGCACTCGGTGTTTACTACATCATGACTTTCATTGGCGGAGCAATGTTCTCAATGAACAAAGCACTGAGCACACTCGCGAATGGTGACCTAACTTGTCGTATGAACTACTTCCCTGTTCGTGATGAGTTTAGTGAAATCGCAATTACTATCGACAAGGTAGCAGAACGCGAGCAAAACATGGTGCTTTCGATTCAAGAGTCTGTTGCGCTCATGCAGCAAATTAGCTCTGACTTGAATCAGTCAACGCAGCAAAGCTCTGATATCTCAGGAAACCAACAAGAGCATCTGAACAGTCTAGCAAGTGCGACTGAACAAATGGCCGCAACCATTCGTGAGGTAGCAACCCTTGCTCATGCATCAAGCTCTCAAACGATGGACGCTCGCGGTGTAGCTCAGAGTGGGCAAGTCAAAGTGTCAAATACGTTGGCGTCTATCTCTAGCTTATCTCAAGAGATCCAATCCGCATCTCAAGCCGTTGAAGAGCTGGATGCAAACGCAGCGCAAATTGATGAAGTCGTGACAACCATCAATGGTATTTCAGAGCAGACCAATCTACTTGCATTGAACGCCGCCATCGAGGCCGCTCGTGCGGGTGAACAAGGTCGAGGTTTTGCGGTTGTTGCTGATGAAGTTCGTGCACTTGCCGGTCGAACTCAACAAGCAACGGTTGAGATCCAAAGTATGATTGAATCGTTACAGCGTAACAGTCAATCACTAACAAAGCTGATGGAAGTGACGGTGAACAACGCCAATGAAGGACAAACATTGATGTCTGAAGTGAATGTTGAGATCGGCTCGCTAGCTGAAAAGAATCAATCCATTTCTGATAGCAGTACCCAAATTGCGACCGCAGCCGAAGAGCAAGGTGTCGTTGCTGATAACATTGCACAAAGCGTTGAAGAGATTCGTCATCAATCAGATAGCATCTGTGAAATGATCAGTAAGAGCAATTCTAATGTTGACCAGCTTCGTAAGCAAAGTGACACCATGGAAGGCTTATTGACAGGTCTTAAAGCATAATCTTGGTCTTTCAAAGGCAGTATTTAGAATATTGCTATCTAACTGATTAAAATCATGACAAGGGCTGCTCACGTGGCCCTTTCTTATTTGCTTTTCACCTGCACTTCCCCGACAATACCCCTCCTTCAAATTCAACAAACAGAGTAAATTATGACTCCTTCTATTCATCTAGCGAAAGGCCGTGACAAATCATTACGCCGCAAACACCCATGGGTATTTTCACGCGGTATCGATAAAGTCGAGGGTGAGCCAAAACAGGGTGAAACGGTAGACGTATATGCTCAAAATGGTCAGTGGTTAGCGAAGGCTGCTTACTCACCATCTTCTCAAATTCGAGCACGTGTTTGGACATTTGAAAAAGAAGACATCAACAAAGCGTTCTTCGTAAAACGAATTCAAGACGCACAGTCATTACGCGAAGACATCATCGAACGTGATGGCCTAACAGGTTACCGCCTGACCGCAGCAGAATCAGACGGCTTACCAGGTATCACCATCGATAAGTATCAAGACTACTTAGTTTGCCAACTCCTTAGTGCTGGTGCTGAATTTAACAAAAGCGTATTGGTTGAAGCGCTAATTGAGTGCTTCCCAGACTGCAATATTTACGAGCGCTCTGACGTAGCGGTTCGTAAGAAAGAAGGCTTAGAACAAGTGGTTGGCGTTCTTCACGGTGAAGAGCCACCAAAGTCTATCGTAATTGAAGAAAACGGCGTTAAGATCAGCGTAAACATCATGGAAGGTCACAAAACAGGCTTCTACATGGACCAACGTGATAGCCGTAAAGAGTCAATGAAATACGTAAAAGGCAAAGATGTCCTTAACTGTTTCTCGTACACTGGTGGTTTTGGCCTGTACGCGCTTAAAGGCGATGCAAAGCGAGTCATCAACGCAGACGTATCTCAACTTGCTCTTGATACAGCCAAATTCAACGCTGAGCTTAACGAGTTTGATATCTCGAAAAAGCGCGCTGTATTCCTAAATGCTGACGTCTTCAAGCTGCTTCGCGAATACCGTGACCAAGGCACTAAATTTGACGTGGTGATCATGGACCCACCGAAGTTTGTTTCAAGTAAGAACAACCTGACATCAGGTGCAAACGGCTATAAAGATGTAAACATGCTTGCAATGCAAATCCTAAAGCCAGGCGGTACGCTACTTACCTACTCTTGCTCTGGCCTAATGGGTACAGACCTATTCCAAAAGATCATCGCTGATGCGGCCATTGACGCTGGCAGAACCGTTAAGTTCGTCGAGCGCTTCGAGCAAGCCGCTGACCACCTAACCGACACTGCTTACCCGGAAGGTTTCTACCTGAAAGGCTTTGCTTGTAAAGTTCTGTAAACAGTTAAGCTTTCAATAACGAGCTAATAAAAAAGGGCCTTTCGGCCCTTTTTTATTATTGGTCTGGTAACTGTTTGAATAACTGATTGATCAAGTCGTTCAATTGTTGTCCCGTCACCTCTCCTGAGCTCAAGCCAGTAACCTGGTTCGCTGCACTATCAAGGACAATCGTTTGTGTATCTCCTGTATGACCTGCTGATTCCGAAATCGTAATAACCAAGTCGTTTCCAGAAGCCTTTTCAATAACAATATGTTCTAACAGGTCACTCATCGTATTCTCATTCGGTAGTAACTGAGAAATATCTAAGTGGTCTTCATCAAGCGTAAAGTCAGTTATTGTATCGACATCATTCTGGAATGGTTGATCAGCCCACAGGAACAAATCCTCACCACCGTCCCCTGTTAAGATATCGTCACCAATACCACCAATAAGAATGTCATCATCACCTTCACCTCTCAAGTGATCGTCGCCAGCTCCACCAATAACAATATCCCTACCACTACCAGCACGAATATAATCATTTTCAGAACCGCCATCCAAATAATCGTCACCAGAACCACCTGATATGAGATCGATACCTGCTTCACCCAAAATCACATCATTACCGGAACCGCCTTGACCTACATCAGCCCAACTTGGTGCTACATAAGGGGAGTCTAGTGTGCCATCTTCAGAATCTCCTTGATAAATTTGAGAAACATCTGCCTCTACAAACTTTTCAGCGTCTTGAACATCAAATACCACATTACTGCCACTATCTCCTAAGTGAATAATGTCGTTGAAATCGCCACCTTCAACGTGATCATTATCACCACCTGTGACGATTAAATCTGAGTCGTCGGCAAGTTGAGGATTTTGCTGCCCTCGTTCAACTTTTACGCCATTAACCGTTATGGAAGGTTCTGGCTGACTTTGCCAATTGTCGCCATGATTGCTTGAAACAGTCCCTTGCGGCATATAAACCGCATTTATACCGTTTCCGTCAGATATTGTGTTACCGCTATGCGCTGTTATCGAAACCGACATAGTGGCGCTGTCACTATTGCCATTTTTATCCGTTGCAGTATATGAAATTTCAACGATATCACCGGCATTAGCATTGTCACTAGGTACAAACAACACTTGACCATCAACGATTGATACTTGGCCATGCGCAGGATTTATCAATGTTACGCTTGATAGAGTCAAAATCGATGTCAAAGCATGTGGGTTATAGTCATTGGCTAAGACATCAATCAACACCGGAACCAATTCCGTGGTAGACACATCATCATCATTAGCTTCCATCACTGGAGCTTTTATATTGAAAGTCATACTACCGCTACTAGTATCTCTATCGTTATCTGACAACTCATAGTCGAAGTCCAACGAAACATCTGAGTCCACGACTGCAGCAAAGAATTGGTAAGAGCCTGTGGCCATATCCAAAACCAATGTGTGACTATTATCGATAAATATAGAAACTTGGCTTCCGTCTATCGCCGTACTCACACCAGAATCAAAACCAGAAACAGAGGCTCCAATACCATTATAACTAACCGTTACACCACCAAAGGTAACTTCAGATACGTAGCCCCCGTCTGCGCCGAAACCGCTTATGGAACCATTACTACCATCGTTAACCACTTGACCGGAAATAGGATCAACAACAGATTGCAAGATGATAGGAGGAAGCTGAGTAATATCAGGAACCACGACAGCTCCAATCTCACTATCGGTAGCACCATTGTACGCGATATCCTCTAGGTAAGTGATTGGCACGGCTTCACCCATACCGTAAGCAAGTGCTGTAATGTCATTAGAATCAACGAAGCTCTCCCAACTCGATTTTTCATAATCTGTTAGGCTACCGCCAGAGTTTGGTGCACCGTCAGACAAGAAATAAGTTATGTTTGATGGATTACCATCAACCTTTCCAGTGTCACCCCAGTGATCCATAGCCGCATCAATAGCAGTGTCGTAATAAGTTGCACCGCCAGCAGCCAAATTATCTATCAAGTCAATAGCTTCTGTCACAGACATCCAACTCGTACCGCTTGCTCCACTTTGCGCATCAGAACTACCTGAGAATGTGACTATTTGTACTTGTGTAACACCTAAGCTTTGGTACTCGCTAAGTAACTGCTTTGCCGCATCTTGCATAATGGATAGACGAGATTCATTAGTAACCGTCGAACTACCAGTTACTGAATCCCAGGCCATCGATCCAGATACATCTAAAATAAGCTGTACGTTTGCTCCCGCCTTAGCTGAAGGCTGCAAATCATTAATTATTGGCTGTGCAATTGGAGTATCGTCGGCAATAGACAGTGATATAGTACCGGTTTGACTGCCATTGCTGTTCGACGCAACTACCCCAATATCGATCGACATTTGGTCTAGCTGTGTATTGCCATCCAAATGATCAACGGGTCCACTCAAACTTAAGTCGTAGTTACCGGCATCATCGATAGTCGCAGTTAAAATTACTGACCCGTTAACAGTACCAACAAGCGTTTGCCCAGCGTTCGAAGAAGTCCAAGTAATACCATGTCCATTAGATGTGTAGCTTTCAGAAGGTTCCTGCAAAGTAATACTGTCAGCGTAGAGTACGTCTATATTCCCCACAACAGATTGTGTCGCGCTAGCGTCTTCAGACACGTCACGCGAGACACTAGTCACTTCGGGGGAAGGTTTCACGATAGATTCCGTCTCAATCGTGACTTGCGCTGTTGAACTCTCTAAGTCACTAGAGTCTTCTGCTTTGTAATCAATGGTCTCTGTAACTTTTGCATCAACTACCTCAACGCCTTTAAAGGTAATATTTGAATTTCTATTAGGGTTCGATGATCCATCTTGAGTTGTGAACACTTTTAGCTCAGTAAACGGAATAAAACCTCCGTTACCATCGGGAATCGAAACGTTAACAGTCGCATTACCGCTAGAATCAATAGATAAAGTATACTCGTCGCCGAAATTGGAATTGTTTTCAGTATTGAAGTTGAACGTACCAACAACGTTACCATCAGAGTCCAATGCAACAACGTTAATCTCACCGTCAGCGCTACTGTTAGGGTTGTAATTCCCATAAACGCTACCGAAATCTAGATTAGCAGACAAAATTTCCGCACCACTATTCCCAAAATCGACAGAAATGAATTCTTTCGAGGTTACGTCAAGTTCGCTACTCCCGTTCTTACTTGTTGATACACCAAAACCATCTTCTACACTATAGCCATCGTAATTCAAGTAAACCCCAGGGTTACTAACTACATCGTTACCAACAGGTGAACTTCCCGTGTATGTACCAGCAGAAATCGAAATAAGATCGTTAAAATAAGAAATCGATGTACTTCCGTTTGATGTATCAATATCAAAAGCAAGATCAGATGCACTAAAGCTAAGTTGGTCAGCAATATCTGAATCTAAGACATATTCAAAATTGTCAGCATCACCATACTCTTGTCCAACCACAACCTCAGTTTTAGTACCATCATCTGCAACTTCGTATAATGTACCAAAGATAGGGTCACTTTCGACGATAACCGAAGTTTCAATTCCCGCCGCATCATCTTCTTCATCTCTTGTATGTGGTGCAAAATCAACAGATGTTACGCAGTCGACAGTTGTTTCAGTGAAATCATTGGCTGTAGGCGCATCATTCACTGGAGTCACCGTCAAGTTGAACGTGCTGTCTACCGGTGTGCTGCCATCTTCGTTGCCGTCTTCAACGTTCACATCGAACGACGCCGACGT
>NZ_VTYC01000038.1:0-55663 GCF_013114115.1 Vibrio sp. 070316B
TCCGTGTAGCCCAGGTCCGCCGCCGTGATGGTGTAGCTGCCTGCCTCATCCACTTCCGCCGACAGATCGCCTGTCAGCTCCGGCGCATCATTCACTGGAGTCACACCAACATCAACAGTAATAGTGTCTGTTCCGCCATTTCCATCGCTAACAACAACAGTGAAGCTATCATTGCCGTTGTAATTTTCGTTTGGCGTGTAGGTCCAGTTGCCGTCTTCATCTACAACAACGGTGCCGTTGGATGGTTCAGTGCCTTTAGAGAAGTTTAATGAATCACCATCAGTGTCAGATGCTGAAATGCTACCGTTGACTGGTGTGTCTTCATCAGTAGTTACGGCTATATTGTCGCCAAGTGGGTTGCCATTTGCATCTGTAATGAGTGGGGTATCGTTGACAGGGTTAACGCCAACATTCACAGTGATCGTATCAGTACCACCTTGGCCATCGGATACAACGACCGAGAAACTATCGTCACCATTGAAATCATTATTTGGGGTGTATGTCCAACTACCATCACTGTTTAAAGTGACGGTTCCGTTTGCCGGCGGTTTAGAAATAGCAAAAGAAAGAGTGTCATTATCGCCATCAAAAGCACTCAATGTACCGCTGACTGGGGTATCTTCATCAGTCGATAAAGATATCGTGTCACCCATGGCTACATTGTTTGAATCTGCAAATAAAGGGGCTGTATTTGATTGGGTTGAAGATTCTGAGATAAAACGATAAGCATCAAGCAGGCTCAAGCTTTGTGTACGAGACATACCCAACGCTTCGAAACCTGTAGTGACGAAATCAGTACCAGGGATCGTTTCTTCGCCATCTCGCTCAATTGTACCACTAGTACCTAAGCTAGAACCATTTTGACCAGCAGCGGTTGCGAACTCTTCGCCTAATTCTGTAGGGTCTTGACCTTCTTCTAAGGCTGCGAATATATCAGCAATATCTTGGTCGAGTTCAATCTCACCATCTTCTGGTGAGAATCGCTTCGCGGAAACTTCAGGGCTATTTGATTCATTAAGAGATTCTAAGATGACATCTCCCGCCTGAAGTGGCTCGCCTTCTTCTAGGACTTTAATCGTGCCATCTGTTGAAATAACAATGCGCTGGCCCAGTGCTAGTGCGCCAGCCAAATTCAAAGTCGTCATGTCCATATTAACCCCTAAAACCCATCTTTTGTCATCAACGTCAAAATAGTGACATCTTTTTATAATATTAGTTAGAATATAACATCTAAAAACACATCATTCATAGTTATGATTCCATTATTTAACAACCTTAGATGCAAGGTAATGACAATGCTCACAACAAGTAACAATTCAGGTGCCTAAAACATCAATATAAGTTATTGTGTCAGCGAAAGATAATTCGAATACAAATAAAAGATTTCAGTGCTCAAAATCAAAATAAAACGCACGATGATCGGTTAACAAATTTACAACCATTTACGGCAGCTTCTAGAGCGAACGTTATTTTTTTGGCGGTTCACCTAAATTTTGTGTCTTTACCAAGTAAAGCTCATATTTCGGTGTCAGTCCATTTGGGGAGATGGAAATTGAATTGCATTCAAGCAACAACATTAGGATTAGCGATAGCGCTGAGTTTGCCGGCTGGCGCACAAACCTTAGAGCAGGCTGTAGCATTTACTTTAGAAAGTAACCCTGAAATCAAAAGTGCTTACAACGAGTATATTAGTAAACGTTACTTGAATGATGCATCAGGGGGAGCCTACCGACCAAGTATCGATTTAGATGGAGGTATTGGTTATGAGCACACGGACCTTGCCACGAACGCCGATACAACTGACCTCACTCGCAAAGAAGCGACAATTACGTTAACCCAATTGATATGGGATGGCTCAAACACATCAAATGATATCGACCGTACTGCAGCAGACGCTGAGTCTGTTCGCTATCAATTACTGTCTAACGCGCAAGACATCGCATTAGAAGTAACGAAAGTCTACCTTGATGCAGTTAAGGCCTATGAAGTTCTTTCTCTCTCTGAAAGTAACCTAGCGACACACAAAGAGATATACAGTGATATTCGTAAGCGCGTGGAGTCAGGAATTGGCTCGACAGCAGATATGTCTCAAGTAGAAGCTCGTATTGCTAAAGCACATGGTAACTTACTCGCAGCTCAAAATAACTTGTTTGACACTCACACTCAATTTAAGCGACTTGTCGGACAATCTCCGCTAGGTCTAACCTTTCCTCGCGCCGATGCTGGTGCTATTCCATACACTGTTGATGGCGCCCTAGCAAAAGCCTTCAATCAACACCCTGTGATCAAGATAGCTCAAGCCGACGTTGATTCAGCAAAGTTTCAGTATAAGCAGTCGAAAAGCACCAACTACCCAACAGTGTCTTTTGAAGCAGCGCAAACCTGGCGTGATGATGCCGGAGGTACAGAAGGGAGTAGTGATGAATTCTCCGCGATGGTTCGCTTAAGATACAATCTTTATAATGGTGGTTCAGATCAAGACCGCGCTGAAAGTGCCGCGTACCAACTGAACAAAGCCAAGGATCTTCGTGAGAGCACGTACCGCAATGTTGAAGAGAGTTTACGCCTTTCCTGGAGTGCTCTAGATTTGACGGTCCAGCAAAAAGAATTCCTATCTGACCACGTAGACTCGGCATCAGATACGGTTATTTCATATGAGAAACAATACCGCATCGGTAAACGAACCCTACTCGACTTGCTCAATACAGAGAATGAATTGTTTGAAGCTCGTAAAGGCTATTTAGATGCCAAGTATGACGAGCAATACGCAAAATATCGCGTTATGAACGCAACTGGTAATCTACTTACTGGCTTACGAGTTGAGATCCCTGAAGAATGGAATGAAAAGGTGGAATATTAATGAAGCTAACAAACACAGTTTTATCGCTTTGCTTCATGGTTGTATCTACCCATGCTTTAGCTGACAACAATGAAGATGAATTTGAGTATCGTGCGCTTCCGCCTGTCACTCAAATTTACGATCTACAAGATGACGACAACGACGGCGTAATCAATGCGCGTGATTTGTGTGCCGATACGCAGATTGGTGCAGAAATAGATAACGACGGTTGTGGTTCATATTTCGAGTCATCGGAGAAGAAAGAGCTCCATATACTCTTCGCCAATAACTCTACAGAAATTAACCCTGCTTTCCTCAATCAGATACGCCAAATGGCTGCCTTTTTGAAACGTTACGAAAGCACGACCATTGAACTGCAAGGTTACGCCAGTAAGGTAGGCAATGCCGAGCACAACCTAATGCTGTCAAAAGAACGTGCTGCCAACGTTAGACGCGCACTTATCAGTAACGGTATCCAACCTTCTAGAGTCAATATCGTTGGTCATGGTGATGCTGAGTTCAGTAGCAATGACACTGAAATCAACCATGCCCTTCACCGCAAAGTCGTTGCTTCCGTTGCCGGGTTTAAAGGCAATATCAAAGAAGAATGGCATATTTTCACTAAGATTAAGAAGTAACCCTCCCTACTTTAACCATACTGAAACGTTATCTTAAGTTCACGTTTCAGTATGGTTATAATTCCTTAAATAGCATATACCTAAGCCGTCTATAATGTTAATCTTGCCACGTTATCAACATAGAGAATTAATCCATGAGCAAACTAACAGCTGATACTCAAGCAAATCTAGAACTTTTCGTTTCTGAAACACAAGAAACTAAACTGGTATGGGGCCTTCGCAACGAAGAAGGTTGGCTAGCATGTGACTCAAGTGAATTCGAAAACAGCGAAGTGATGCCTTTCTGGTCTTCAAAAGAAGATGCTCAAACTCACAACGTTGAAGAGTGGGCTGACTTTGAAGTACTAGAAATTCCACTAGACATCTTTGTCGAAGATTGGCTACTAACTCTTGCTGAAGATGGCGTACTAGTCGGTGTTAACTGGAACGAATCTCTAGAAGGCAAAGAGCTTGAGCCTTCTGACCTAGCGAAATTATACATCTAATTTCAAGTATCGGCCGTGCAAATTGTACGGCCGATATCTCTCTGATAAAACTAAATAAATTAGAGATCCCGTTCGCAATCCCTGCCACAAACACCCCTCAAAAATTGAAGCAAGATCAAACTAATCATAGAATATCGTTCTTTATCTACTTGATAGCTTCTTGTGACACGTTCTCTTTTTCTTAGCTTTATCTTTTGGGTTAGTTTTGTTACACACAGCCAACCAGTCAGTCCAAGTCTCTCTTTAGACTCACCTATCACTTTGCCAAGCGCATCTGACATAAACACTCCAAACGCTGATTGGAATGCACTTTACCTATCGACTTTGAAGCACTCTCCTGAACGTGCGTTAAACATGCTGCAAACACGCTATACGAGCTCGACTGTTTACGGTGATAAGCTTTACCTATCATCTCTCCTCTATCAATACATGAGTCATCGCGATCAACCCTTCTATGGCATAGCTTCCAATGACAGCGAATACCAGGCAATTGAAAATGCGTTTCTTTCTGCGCTGATGAAAGACGGCAAAGGTCAATATGAAGAGGCACAGCAAGGCTTTTTGACCCTGTTAGCGAAGATGCAATCGCGCAGCGATTTAACCGGAAGAGCGCTACTGAAATACCAACTATGCCGATCCCTGAACGAGCAAGCGAAGTACCATCAAGCAAACTATTACTGCTCAGCTCTTCAATCCGATTTGCATAACATCGCCGACCCTGTATTGCCAAAATTTGGGACTTATCGAGTCATCGCCAACAATCACCATTTCCGTAGTGACTATCAAGCAGCGCTAAACACCTATCTAGCATTGATTAACGTATTTCCACAAGGGCATGATATTTCTGGAATCTACAATGATGTGGGTAATTTGCTCAAAGAACTAAAGCAATACGATAAATCGGCGCAGTACTTGACAGAAGCGCTAGCACTCAGAGCTGATGCTTCAGATTTAATGAAAGCTCAAGTACACCACAGCTTAGCTGACCTATATCTGAATCAAGGGGAAAATGATTTAGCGATTACCCATTTTAAGCAAGCTAAAGTACTACTGAGTACCTCATATCATAACTACGGCATCGCTCTAACCAATCTTGGTTTGGGTAAAGCGTACACACAAACCAATGACTATGATCTAGCAAGAAGCTATTTAGTCGACGCTCTTTCTGCTTCCAGCGAGCTCAACAATAATGTCATTCGAATCAACGCTTACTTAGCAATCAGCAATATGTTCGAAGATCGGAAGTTAATGAAAGAAGCACTCAATTATGCCCAACAAGCTCTAGCGCTAGCCGAACAAGTTACAAGGCATAAGTACATCGCAGAATCCCTTCTTCAGCTTTCTGATATTCATCAATCACTGGGCGATTACCAGCAAGCGTTTTACTTTTACCAACGTTACTCGTCCATACAGATGGAAGCACGAGATATTGATAACCGGTTAGCCTTTGAAGCACTAGACCTAACTCACGCTAAATATGAACAAGAGTTGGAAAACTCCTTTCTGGCACATCAGACGAAACTCGACCGCATTCAAATTGAAAAGATGGAACATCAAAGGTGGATGTACAACATCACCGTGATCCTATTGTTATGTGCAGCGAGCTTTACAGTATTGGTAAACAGAACCGTTCGTGCAAAAGCAGCCATTGACGTAATGACAAAGGCGTACGGTCGCACCGAAATAATACGAAGAATTAAGCGAGTAAAACGCTGTCAAGGCAAGGACAAGCAACACGTTCTTGTTTTGCTTGACCTAGATAAGTTTAAAAAGATAAATGACCAACATGGTCACCCTACTGGCGACAGAGCACTCGTTCATGTTAGCCAGCAAATAAGAAAACACTTAATGAATGGTGAATTGTTTGGTCGTTTAGGTGGTGAGGAGTTTGTGATCATGCTGACCGACACAAAACCTGCTGAAGTACGAGAGCGTGTTGAAGAGTTGCACTACGCCATATCAAGCACGGTCTTCTTATCAGAAAGTAAAAAGCCACTTAATGTAACCGCGAGTTTTGCTTACTTAGCAACCTCAAACGCATTAAGTGACTTTGATGACTTGTATTCAGTTCTTGATCAAGCGTTGTATCAAGCAAAGAGCAACGGCCGAAACTGCATCATCGATGCCTATAACGAGCCTATTGATTTACCAGAAGTTATTTATTCTCAGCCTGTTTTCGAACCAACTCAGCCATGATGCTTTCGCGGTCACCGAGGTAATCATTGAGGCCGACTTTACGTAATTCACACGCTGGACAATCGCCACAACCATCACCGATGATGCCGTTGTAACAAGTCAGAGTTTTATTGCGCACTAGCTCAAGTGCTGAGTATTGATCGGCTAAGGCCCAAGTTTCAGCCTTGTTTAGCCACATTAGTGGCGTTTTGATGTCCAGCTGCTTATCCATACCTTGTACTAACGCAGAGTTCATCGCTTTTACAAAGTCATTACGACAATCAGGGTAGCCAGAGAAGTCTGTTTCACACACACCGGTAATCACCGTTTCAGCGCCAATTTGATATGCGTAGATACCAGCAAGCGTTAAGAACAGAATGTTACGACCTGGGACAAACGAGTTTGGCAAACCGTTCTCTTGCAGTTCATGAGAAACAGGAATATCGTCACGAGTTAAAGAGCTGATAGCTAGCTCATTTAATAGAGTCACATCCATCACTTTGTGCGCTTTCACGCCTAACTCTTTAGCTAGTGATTCAGCGACTTCAATCTCGAGTTTATGACGCTGACCATAGTCAAACGTAATCGCATGAACTTCATCATACTCTTTTAATGCTTGAACTAGACACGTGGTTGAGTCTTGACCACCACTAAATACTACAACTGCTTTTTTCATTTCCATTCCTACCTAAAATTGACGAGCTTTCTACAACGGGTAAGCACTCTACAAAGTCACAAACTATGCGATGCTCAAGTACTTATGAGTTTGAATTGATAAGCGCCAATTGCGCTCAATGCAGGTATCAATACAAAGCTTCGTCGCACGATCTTTTTGGCTAATTGGTTGTAGAGCAATCACAGTATCGTCAGATACTTCTGCTCGTTCCAGTAAACCATCAAGTTGCTCGATGTCCTTACTTGTTCCTACTGGGTGCTTAATCTCGTTAGCACGCTGTAGAGCGCTGTCTAAGATTTCCAGCTTCGCTTTCATTGCCACTTTAGGTGACACCGTAACCCAGGTGTCAGGTGTCGCTTTGACTTCGGATGTACCGCTAGTCTCAATTTGGCAGCGACAGCCGTGTTTCTCAAATGCTTCAGTAAGAGGGACAAGATCATAAATACATGGCTCACCACCTGTAATCACAATGTGTTTAGCCGTGTAACCTTGCTTGATATATTCATTGACGATTCCTTGAGCATCAATAGAAGACCAAGTCGGTGAATCCTCTGTCTTAACCATGATATCACCAAGGCTAGTCTCGTCTTGTGGCAAAGCTTCCCATGTCTGTTTGGTATCACACCAAGAACAGCCTACAGGGCAAATTTGCAGACGAACAAAAACAGCAGGAACGCCGGTAAACACGCCCTCACCCTGGATGGTTTCAAACATTTCGTTAATCTTGTACAACTTTCCCTCAGCTCAATCATTTGATGAAATTAATCAACCGCAGACCTTAAAGCACTTACCCCTCTTGGTCAAACAAATGAGTACTGATAAATCAGTTGATCAAAGCCCTAGCCTGAAGTTTCAAGTTCCCTTATCCTTTCGCCCATTAGATTTCGTTAGCTTTTAATTTTTAGTAAGGAACAACATGTACAAACTGATTGCTCTTGATATGGACGGTACACTTCTCAACAGTGACAAAGTGATTTCTCAAGAGAACAAAGATGCAATTGCTAAAGCTCGCGCTGCGGGTGTGAAAGTCGTTCTGGCTTCTGGCCGCCCTTTAGAAGGCATGCAAAGCAAACTCGATGAGCTTTCAATTAACGGCGAGGATGACTTTGTACTCTTCTACAATGGCTCTATGGTTCAGAATGTATCAACAAAAGAGATCATTCATAGCGAGATCAGTAATGGTAAAGCAGCAAAAGAAATCGCTGCACTTGCCGAACAGCTTGGTGGCTATGTCCATGCGTTCAGCAAAGTTCATGGTTTAATTACACCAGAGAACAACGAATACACCGGCATTGAGGCGCGCATTAACGGCTTAGATATTACCGAATTCGATTTTTCTCAGTTGGAAGACGACCACGAAATCATTAAAACCATGATTGTTGCTGAGCCAACGAAACTGACAGACATCATCAGTAAATTGCCACAACAGCTTAAGAATCAGTTTACTATTGTTCAGAGCGCACCTTTTTTCTTAGAGTTCCTAAATCCGAACTCGAACAAAGGTGTTGGTATTGAAGCCATTGCCAAACACTTAGGCATTACAGCCGAAGAAGTAATCTGTATGGGCGACGCTGAAAATGACCACCATATGCTTGAATACGCGGGTCTGGGCATTGCAATGGACAACGCGATGAAAGAAACCAAGAAACTGGCAGATCACATCACAGCAAGCAACGACAATCATGGCGTAGCCGTTGCGATTGAAAAGTTTATCTTTAACTCGTAATCATTCGACTGGTATCGTAGACATTAAAAAGGCTGTGCAATGCACAGCCTTTTCGTAGTTAACAAGTATCGTTCGACTATTTTCTTGCCCAAGGCAAACGAAATGCCACAACACCAAACAAAATCAAAATTGGGAAGCGTAATGTCTCAACAATAAATGAAGCGATGCCACTAAAAGAAACAAAGCTACCAGCCCAGCTAATCAGCAGATTTCCCGCAAGCAACATCGCCATCACGCCTAGCACAACCTTAAACGAGAATTGACCGATTAAAGGTTTAGAGTCCGTTAGCGTCACCAGGCAAGCAATGGTCATTAAAATAGCGACCCAGAATGAGAACGTTGGCAGTGGCCAGATAACTGTAAGTACGATTGATAGAAGGCATAAGCCCCACCACACGCCTTTGGAGCTTAATAGCACACTAATATCAACATCGGGTTTACTATCAAGTCTCACTATATGCCAAGTCGTTAAGGCGCCTAACAAACCGCCCATCAACACATCACTGAAAAATGCACTGCCCGTATAAGCTTTAAACAGCATAATCCAAAGTAGCCCGGCAAGTACAATCAGTATCGACTTCTGCTCAAAAAGACGTTTTAGTTTCCACAGCACCAACAAAGTTAAACTCACCCAAAGCGCTGCCAACAAACTTGGAAAACTATAACCACTGCTCATCACTAATTTCAATGTTGGGAGATAAGCGTGTGGACGTGGGAAACCAAACCCTTGGTGCGCTATCAAAGTCAGCAGTGTCACTGATATCAAGGTGAAACCGAACTTCAACGCAAAGTTGCGACCAAAATGCCAAGCGATTAATGGCAAAATCACAATGAAAGCCCACGGTTTTGCGAGTAGATCGGTCAATAGAACCGTATTAGAAAAGATACTAGGTAGGTTATCGAACATGTTTTGCAGCGAGACAATCCAACCTAGTTCAACTTGATGAACTTTTGGCGCTGCACCCACCAGCTCCGTTACGTAAGTCACAGGTTGGTTTGTCGCCGAAAGAAACAGCTCATTAATCTCAGACCACTGTTCTGGGTAGCGGTATTGATTTGCTGGTAGCGCAGTAGGAGGAAGCAACATCGCCCTGCTCACTTCGACGCCATAATGCGGAGCAAACCAAATAGGTAGCTCAAAGCCACCTATTTCGTTTCGAGCTTGATAACTGATCACCTCAGAATCTGAGATACAATCATAAATAACAGCGCTGTCAGTGTAACCAAGTACATCACCAACCGTTACGGATAGCCCCGCTTCTTCCCAGGTTTCGCGCTGCGCTGCGATAGCAGGTGATTCACCGGCGACTACGGTGCCTCCTGGGAGAGACAATTGCCCCGTGATCAGCTCATCAACTAACACAATTTGATTGTCAGCACGTACTACACACAAGGCGCCCGCAATATGATCAGGCAAGGTGTTGTTTGCCAAAGCGGGAGTAGTACTCAACAGAGAAATAATAAAAATCAATAGATATCGAATAGCCAACGAATTTACCTACAAATAATAGAAGAAATGGAGACTGCTATCGCAGTTGAACTATTGTAATGAAACACGCAAAGAATCGCTGTCTATGTTTTGTGCAAAGCCTTTCTCATCCATTGAATGTGAGGTGTGAACCCCATTTTTTGATAGAAGTCCTTGGCAGGAGAGTTAAAGTCCCAAACCTCGACGAACACTTGCGTTACACCATAGTCTTCGAAAGTGGATTCGATACGCTTAAACAACGCCAGTGCAACATCCGCTTTTCGGTATTCCGGTAAAACAAAAAGCTCATCGACACTCCCCATCTGAACCGGCTTACTCACAGTAGAGATCAGCTCGCAGAAATGCCCTGAAATGAAGCCCACAATCAGCTCACCTTTTAATGCTACATACACCAAGCATTCAGGGTCATCCAAGTATCTTACAATACTCTTCTCCTGCTCGATCTCTTCAGCCGTCTTAAAGTGCTCAGGACAAGCAATATGATGGTGATGGTGAAGATCAAACATCAACTCATTAAGTTGCTCTAGATCGGTGTGCTTTGCAGCTCTTAGTGTAACGTTCATTATGAGTACGGTTCTCAGCCCAATTAATTATCTAAACAGAGTCTAGTTTACTTGCCATCACTAGCTATACAAGTGATTGAATTAATTCGTTGTTTGAACCGTGTATTTTAGATACAAAAATGACCACGTTGTCGTGGTCATTCGCGTTGAGATGGGATGGTTGTTAAACCTATTGCGCAAGAGTCGAGCGTTATGCGCCGTCGCCTTTTTTCTCCTCTTTGCCTTCCTTAAGCTCAGCAAGCTGCTGTTCCAATTCAATCAACTTAATTTCCGCTTCGACTTCAGCGACTCGTTTCTCCGCATCAGTGCGGTTATCTTGCGACAAGCCATCAGCAGTCACTTGAGTTCGCTGAGCATTTCTCGCATCATCCGTATCCTTCATTGAACCCGCGACACCACCAGTAACACCACCCAACGCAGCACCTTTAACGGCCAAGCTTGCATCTCCAGTAAGTGCACCCGCTGTCGCTCCTAGTAACGCACCGCCTACCGCACCACGATTTCGTGCAGCATTCTCATTTTCGTTATCCATTGCCGGTGATGCACAGCCAGAAAGAGTCACAATCAGTGTCGCTAAAAGAAAAGGTTTAGTGAATGTCATAGGAGTCTCGCTTCGTTCTTCGTTTGGATTGACGCTATATTAAGCAGACGAACGAACAAGATAAATAAACGCAAGTTTAGATGAAACATAATGGCCTGCTATGTATAACCCAATTTATGCATAACGAAATACTAAGTGCTTTGTGAGCCAGGGTTCTCTCCCCAGACACAAAAAAGGCGATCCCATCGGATCGCCTATTAACCTGTATCAAATAAACCTCGCCCTATTTTCCGAGCTTTTGTGCGATCTCAGTTAAACTTGTTGGGTCATCAATCGTCGAAGGTACTACGTATTGTTCACCTTCTGCAATTTGACGTATGGTTCTTCGTAAGATTTTACCAGAACGCGTCTTAGGCAATCTCTCGACTACTAAGGCTTGCTTGAAGCAGGCGACAGCACCAATCTCATTTCGAACCTTACCCACTAACTCAGCTTGAAGGTCTTCTCCATCCACTTTCACTCCATCTTTAAGAACAACTAATCCGAGAGGAAGCTGACCTTTTAGTTCATCGTAAATACCAACCACAGCACATTCAGCAATGGCAGGGTGGCCACCAACAATTTCTTCCATTTCACCAGTAGACAAACGGTGCCCCGCGACATTTATCACATCATCAATTCGGCCCATAATAAATAGGTAACCATCTTCATCAAGGTAACCGCCATCTCCCGAGACGTAGTACCCTGGGAATTGGCTTAAATAACCCGATTCAAACCTATCGTGGTTGCGCCATACCGTCGGTAAGCAACCAGGTGGAAGTGGTCGTTTTAATGCCACGAAACCTTGTTGGTTAGCTTGTGCAGGCTCACCCAACTCATTGAGGATCTCCACTTGATAACCCGGCACAGGTTTAGTTGAAGAACCCGCCTTCACAGGCAAAGACTCAAGTCCTGTAGGATTAGCTGAGATAGCCCAACCAGTCTCAGTTTGCCACCAATGGTCGATAACTGGTTTATTCGTCTGAGATTCAACCCAGTCCAACGTTGGTGGGTCTAAACGCTCTCCTGCCATGAAAATCGACTTGAGTGATGATAAGTCATACTTGCTAAGTAACTCACCTGCGGGATCTTCTTTCTTTATCGCTCGAAATGCGGTTGGCGCAGAAAACAATACATCGACTTTGTATTCTTCACACACGCGCCAAAATGCGCCGGGATCTGGCGTTCGTACTGGCTTGCCTTCAAACAAAATGGTCGTACAACCATGAATCAATGGCGCATACACAATATAGGAATGCCCAACGACCCAACCGACATCAGAAGCTGCCCAAAACACACCATCTTGCGGCATATCGTAGATAGTGCTCATCGAGTATTTCAACGCAACCGCATGACCACCATTATCACGTACAACCCCTTTTGGTTTGCCTGTCGTGCCAGAGGTATACAGGATATATAGTGGGTCTGTTGCTAGAACAGGCACACACACATTTGGCAAGGCATCCTCAACGGCTTGTTGCCAAAGTACATCGCGTTCGTTGTTCAATTCGGCTAGTGACTGCTCTCTTTGGAATACCACCACTTTTTCAGGCTTCCAGCGGCTGTCCATGATTGCGCGATCGACCATCGGTTTATATGGCAGCACCTTGTTAATCTCAACACCACAAGATGCAGTAATCAACACCTTTGGCTCGGCATCCTCAATTCGAACGGCAAGCTCATGAGGAGCAAATCCGCCAAACACAACCGAGTGAACCGCTCCTAGTCGAGCGCAAGCCAACATTGCCATTGCCGCTTCAGGAATCATTGGCATGTAGATCACCACACGATCACCTTTGGTAACGCCTTGCGTGGCTAACATCCCAGCGACTTTAGCCACTTGGTTACGCAATTGATTGTAAGTGTACGAGGATTGAGATCCGGTAACCGGAGAGTCGTAAATCAGCGCGGTATTGTCACCTCGGCCATTTTCACAATGATAATCCAAAGCCAGCCAACAAGTATTCATCACCCCATCCGGAAACCAGCGTTCAATACCATTATCGTCAGCTTGTAATATCGTTTTTGGTGTTTCAAACCAATCTATTGCTTGTGCTTGCGTTTCCCAGAACGAATTGGGATCTTCCTTCGCCCATTGATACTCGGTGATGTAATCCGTTTCTCTATTCATTCGATTTGTAGCAGACATAGTGCCACCTCCATGATTCATCCATTTTCCAAGCGCCTGCCCTTTGGCAGTAGCACTTGATTGCGCTCTTTTCTCAGCGTTGTATTCGGAACATTTAACCGAACACAACAATCGCTTTACTTGGGAAAAGGCACACGAATGGCACCTTCCATGATCACTCGGGCACTACGACTCATAATCGCCCTCTCAATTTTCCATCCACTTTCTGTCTCTAGCGCTTTAGCACCTACCTTCAATGTTCCTGATGGGTGCCCAAAAGTCACAAAGTCACGAGAGCCTCCTCCCGCCGCTAAATTCACTAGCGTGCCCGGAACACTCGCAGCTGAAGCAATCGCAACCGCGGCTGTGCCCATCATGGCGTGATGCAACTGCCCCATAGACAGAGCACGTACCAGCAGGTCAGTATCATCCACAGCAACTGACTTGCCACTTGAAGCTTGATACGCTTGAGGCTTGGCAACAAAGGCGACCTTTGGCGTGTGCTGGCGCGATTCAGCTTGTTCTAGCGAATCAATAAGTCCCATCGCAACTGCACCATGTGCTCGTATAGACTCGAACAGTGCCAAGGCTTTTGGATCGCTGTTGATATCGGATTGAAGCTCTGTTCCTAGATATCCGACCGATTCAGCATCAACAAAAATCGTTGGAATTCCTGCATTAATATAAGTCGCTTTAATGCAACCTAACTCCGGAACATCTAAAAAATCGACAACATTCCCTGTCGGAAACATCGACCCACTCGCGTCAGCTGGATCTAGAAAATCGACCTGAATTTCTGCGGCGGGGAAAGTGACACCATCAAGTTCAAAATCCCCCAACTCTTGAACTTCACCGTCCACGATAGGCACATGAACAATAATGGTTTTCTCGATATTAACTTGCCATACTCGCACTTCGACCACACCGTTTTCAGGAATACGGCTTGAATCAACTAATCCAGTATGAATGGCGAATGGACCAATCGCCGCAGACAAATTACCGCAGTTACCGCTCCAATCGACAAATGGCTTGTCTATTGCTACTTGACCAAAGAGGTAGTCAACATCGTGATCGGTTTTATCACTCTTCGACACGATGACGGTTTTACTGGTACTGGAGGTCGCGCCTCCCATACCATCAGTTTGCTTACCATAAGGATCTGGGCTGCCAATCACACGTAGAAGAAACTCGTCTCTCGCAGGCCCCGCAACTTGCGCTGCTTCGGGTAAGTCATTCAAGTAGAAGAAAACACCTTTGCTGGTTCCTCCACGCATATAAGTTGCTGGGACTTTTATCTGTTTAATGTTCATCCACAGGCTCCTATTGCGCGAGAAAGTCTTTGGCAAAGCGTTGTAATACGCCACCAGCGCTATACACACTTACTTCGTCTGCCGTATCCAATCTACAGGTCACTGGCACATCAAGTTTTTCTCCGCTTTTACGTGTGATCACTAAAGCCAAATCAGAACCCGCCTGGATGTCGCCATACACGTCGTACAGTTCGGTCCCATCCAACTCTAAGGTGTTGCGATTGACTCCCGCTTTGAATTGCAAAGGCAAAACGCCCATACCCACTAAATTGGTTCTGTGGATTCGCTCAAAACCTTCAGCAACAATCACTTCAACACCCGCTAATCGGACGCCTTTAGCCGCCCAGTCGCGTGATGAACCTTGTCCATAGTCTGCGCCAGCCACAACAATCAAAGGTTGTTTACGGTTCATGTAGGTTTCTATCGCTTCCCACATTCGGGTAACCTGCCCTTCGGGCTCAACTCGGGCTAATGAACCTTGCACGACTTCTCCAGCGTCCTTCACCATTTCGTTAAACAGTTTTGGGTTGGCGAATGTTGCTCGTTGCGCGGTTAAATGATCGCCACGATGTGTCGCGTAAGAGTTAAAGTCTTCTTCTGGAACGTCCATTTTTGCGAGATACTCACCTGCCGCACTTGATGCAAGAATCGCATTTGATGGCGATAGGTGATCCGTAGTGATGTTGTCACCTAAAATGGCTAAAGGCCTCATGCCAGATAGGCTTCGTTCACCTGCGAGAGCCCCTTCCCAATAAGGCGGTCTACGAATATAGGTACTTTGAGGTCGCCAGTCATAAAGCGGTTCAGTCGTTACCTGTTCCCCATCCGGCTGGAACATTTTCACGTAGATTTGTTGGAATTGCTGAGGCTTAACATGCTCCCCCACAACCGCATCGATCTCCGCATCACTCGGCCACAAGTCACTTAAATAGATTGGTTTACCATTGTTGTCAGTGCCTAAGCTGTCTTTCTCGATATCAAAGCGAATCGTACCCGCTAAGGCATAAGCAACCACCAATGGCGGTGAGGCTAGAAAGGCTTGTTTTGCATAAGGATGGATTCGACCATCAAAATTTCGATTGCCCGATAACACCGCAGTGGAATAGAGATCGCGCTCAATGATCTCTTGTTGAATTTGAGGATCCAACGCTCCACTCATACCGTTACAAGTCGTACACGCATAACCGACAATGCCAAACCCCAACTGTTCCAGTTCTGGAAGTAAACCTGCTGACTCTAAATAGAGCTTGGCAACCTTAGATCCTGGAGCAAATGACGTTTTCACCCAAGGCTTACGAACCAGACCAAGTTGATTGGCTTTTTTTGCCACTAGTCCTGCTGCTACCACGTTTCTTGGGTTACTGGTATTAGTGCAAGAGGTAATCGCGGCGATAATTACCGCGCCATCTGGCATTTGCTCGTCGCTATATTGCTCCGCGTGTTGCGCTTTCCAAGAAGCTTGGCTGATACCTTGCTGAGCAAGCTCACTGGTTGGTAAACGGCGATGTGGGTTCGAAGGTCCTGCGAGGTTTCGCTCAACTTTCGATAAATCAAACTCCAGTACACGCTCATATTGAGCCGAATCGAGGTCATCCGCCCACAGTCCGGTTTGCTTTGCGTAAAGTTCGACTAACTCAACCTGTTCAGGATCACGACCTGTCAATTTAAGGTATTGAATGGTCTGCTCATCAATGTAGAACATGCCTGCCGTCGCACCGTATTCAGGCGTCATGTTTGAGATAGTCGCACGATCACCAATGGTCAGTGCACGAGCACCTTCACCGAAGAATTCTAAGTAGCTTGAAACCACCCTTTCATTGCGAAGAAACTCGGTAATTGCGAGCACAATATCGGTTGCGGTAATGCCTTCTTGTCGCTGACCAGTCAGTTTTACGCCCACGATATCTGGCAAACGCATCATCGAAGGGCGACCAAGCATTACCGTCTCGGCTTCCAAACCACCGACACCAATCGCAATAACGCCCAGCGCATCAACGTGAGGAGTGTGACTATCGGTACCAACACAGGTATCTGGGAACGCAATACCTTGTTTAGATTGAATAACCGGAGACATTTTCTCCAAGTTAATCTGGTGCATAATTCCATTACCTGCAGGAATCACACTGACGTTTTTAAACGCCGTTTTACACCATTCAATGAAATGAAATCGGTCTTCGTTGCGACGCTCTTCAATTGCGCGGTTTTTATCAAACGCTTCGCTGTCAAACCCTGCATGTTCTACAGCTAAAGAGTGATCCACAATCAGTTGAGTTTCGACCACTGGATTTACTTTGGCTGGATCCCCACCTTGGTCAGCAATCGCATCTCGTAAGCCCGCTAAATCAACCAAAGCGGTCTGACCCAGAATGTCATGACACACGACACGCGCTGGATACCAAGGAAAGTCTAAGTCGCTCTTACGTTCTATGATCTGTTTTAAGCTGTCTTCTAGGGTTTCAGGATCGCAGCGTCTTACCAATTGCTCCGCCAACACTCGGGACGTGTAAGGCAAGGTTTTATAGCTGCCCGGAGATATCGCGTCTACCGCTTCACGGGCGTCGAAATATTCCAAGCCAGTTCCCGGTAGAGCCTTTCTGTATTGGCTATTTTCAACGCCTATATTTTGATCAAGGCTCGGGGTTTTCTCAATTTTCACATCAGACATACATCCACCATTATCTAAAATTCTATTCATTGGTTCTCAAGGACGACTCGATATATGAGCCGCCTTGAGACAGAAGGATTAACGTAAATGAATAGGTAACCAGTCTTGATGCTCTGGCCCGGTGTAGTCTGCACTTGGACGAATGATGCGGTTATTCTCTCTTTGCTCGAATATATGTGCCGTCCAACCGGTAAGGCGACTCATCACAAAGATAGGCGTAAACAGTTTGGTAGGGATATCCATGAAGTGATAGGCAGAAGCATGGAAGAAGTCAGCATTACAGAACAAGCCTTTCTCACGCTTCATAACCGCTTCAACGCGCTCAGATACAGCATAAAGCTGCTCGTCGCCAACTTCTTGCGCTAGCTCTTTTGACCAAAGTTTAATTAGCGCGTTACGTGGGTCGCTCTCGCGATAAATGGCGTGACCGAAGCCCATGATTTTGTCTTTATTAGCAAGCATCTTCATGATGTTCGCTTCAGCTTCATCGGCGGTTTTCCAATCTTGGATCATTTCCATTGCCGCTTCATTCGCACCACCATGGAGAGGGCCTCTTAGTGTACCAATTGCTGCTGTCACACACGAATGGATATCCGACAGTGTTGATGCACAAACCCGAGCCGCAAAAGTAGAGGCATTAAACTCATGCTCTGCATAAAGCGTTAGCGAACAGTGCATCACCTTCTTATGCAGTTCACTCGGCGCTTTGTCCGTTAGCATCTTCAAGAAGTAACCACCCAAGCATGCTTCGCTTTGGTCCTGTGTATCAATACGCACTCCATCATGACTGAAGCGATACCAATAGCAGATAATGGCAGGGAAAAGCGCAAGCATACGCTCTGTTGCTGATAGTTGCTCCGAAAAGTCAGATTCTTGCTCTAAGTTACCCAACATTGAGCAGCCTGTTCTCATTACATCCATAGGGTGAGCGTCAGCAGGAATAAGCTCTAAAGCGTCTTTCAACGGTTGAGGCAAGCCACGTAAACCAATCAACAATGTTTTGTAGTCATCTAACTCTTTTTCGCTGGGTAAATGACCTCTTAATAGTAGGTGTGCTACTTCTTCAAATTGAGCATGATTCGCAAGGTCGGTTATGTCATAGCCACGGTAAGTTAAACCCGTTCCTGATTTGCCAACCGTACATAGCGCCGTCGAGCCCGCGCTTTGTCCTCGTAGGCCAGCACCACCAATCGCTGGTGCTGCACTTGCTTGTTGGTTTACCGCTGAAAAATTATCGACAGTTGCTTTATCACTCAAAGATACAGACATGATGAACTCCTTCTCTGGGTTAGCCGCCCTGCACTCTTTGGTGCTGACTATTTATATTCAGTGACCGCGACTATCTCACTAGATTTCACGGACCCGATGTGGCTGACTAACCATTCACGTTATTGGATTAAGTTGATGTTTTAATATTTGAAACTGGTTTTATTCTTCACTCGAAAACAATTGATCCAGCTTGTTCTCGTAGTCGTGGTAATTGAGGTGTTCGTAAAGCTCTTTACGGGTTTGCATTGAATCCAACAGCGCTTCTTGATTGCCTTCAACTAACAAGTGTTTGTAAACATTCTCTGCCGCTTTGTTCATCGCGCGGAATGCACTGAGTGGATAAAGCACCATGTCGACATGAGATTGCGCCAGTTCCTTGCAGTTGTAGAGTGGGGTTTGTCCAAACTCGGTAATGTTAGCCAAGATTGGCACATGCTTACCTGTTGCCGATTTCAGCGCCGCCGAGAACTTCACGTATTGGTCGAGCTGATTCATCGCTTCGGGAAAAATCATGTCCGCACCCGCTTCGACACACGCAATCGCACGTTCAATTGCACTATCTATCCCTTCAACCGCCAGAGCATCGGTTCGAGCCATGATCACAAAGCTCTCATCAGTTCTTGCATCGGTTGCCGCTTTTACTCGATCGACCATTTCCTGTTGGCTAACAATCGCTTTGTTTGGTCGATGACCACAGCGTTTCTGTGCCACTTGATCTTCCATATGAATAGCAGCAGCGCCCGCTTTTTCCATCGCTCGAATAGTTCGTGCGATATTGAACGCTCCACCAAATCCCGTATCGATATCCACCAGCAAAGGTAAATCACACGCGTTGGTAATGCGTTCCACATCCACCAACACATCGTTCAATGTGGTAATACCCAGATCAGGTAAACCGTAAGACGCATTGGCGATACCTCCACCAGACAAGTAGATAGCCTGATGACCCAAGTTCTTTGCCATCATTGCGCAATACGGATTCACCGTACCGACGATCTGCAGTGGATCATTGTCTTGCACAGCTTGGCGGAACTTCGCTCCTGCTGATAACTTCATAATGACGCTCCCTGTTAAATGTTTATTTGTCAGTTTTTTAATCCATATCTTTGGATTGAATTTGTTGCTCGATAAGCAGTCGGCTACCAGAGATATGTCGTCGCATCAGCATTTCTGCTAGCTCTTCATCACGGTTACGAATTGCTTGTAGGATATATTTATGTTCATCAAGCGCCTCTTTTGGCCGAGACTGTGCTCGTGGCGATTGATAGCGATACATTCGCAGTAAGTGGTAAAGCTCATCACACAATAAAGAAATGAGTTTGCTGTTACGGCTGGCTTTAATGATTCGATAATGGAAGTCGAAATCGCCGTGTTGATGAAAGTAGGAAGAACCCTCGACTTCATCGATATGTTGGGAATGTGTCGACAATAATCCTTCAAGCCCGATAAGCTCATCTTGTGTAATGTGTCTTGCTGCTAGCCTTGCAGCCATGCCTTCTAGAGCCTCTCGAACCGCGTAAAGCTCAAGTAACTTGTCAGCAGAAAAAGTAATCACTCGGGCGCCAACATGTGGAATTCGCTCGATGAGCCCGAGCCCTTCGACACGCATAATCGCTTCACGCAAAGGACCACGACTGACCTCAAAGCGTTTAGCTAACTCTGGTTCAGAGATCTTGCTACCCGGAGCTAACTCACCGTTGACTATCGCTTCAACCAAATACTCCGTCAGGCTTTCTGACTTGGTATTTTCTTTGTCTCCAACTCGCGTTTTGGTGTTGGCACTTAAGGTAAGATCTTTGATCGCGGTATTCATATTCACGCTGCCCACTTCTTATTGCCGACCTTAATTGTCAACAATCTCATAACATGAATATAAAATACACGATCAAACTGTCGACAATCAAGAAGATTGTCGACAATTTAGACTAAGGTATGACACTAAAAAGCTCAACAAGGTGGTGTAGGATTGGTGAATAGTCGTTAGCAGAGCTTAATCGCGTATTACGAGGTAAGTGAGGTGGTTGATACGAAACAGCACATCTTGGACATTTACTGTTTTACTCGTGCTTTGATTACAGGCATTAACGGGCAGCTATTGTTTCATCAGGTTATTGGCACGTATTGTTGACTGCGAGAACGCGATACCAACGTTGGGAACTCAAATATTCCCCCTTTGATAAGTACGATGTGTTGGCTAAAGTAATTCACGGCACTACGACTCACATCTCGGGTTCGCGTTTTCATTACGATGTCAGATGCCGTGAAAAACAGCTCTTCAAAATGAGGGTCGGTTTTATGTTCGGTAAAGTCCTCTACCTCAGAATCATATAAACAGTACTCGAAAACATTTTTGTGTCTCTCGACCACTTGCGCTTCAGAAGTAAATAACACCCCATCGCCGCTATTCGAAAAAGAGTAAGACATGATGGAAAAGTGCTCATCAGTAAAGTTGGTCGAGCTTAATGTCTTGAGTTTGAGCCCGTTCTTTCTTTCAACGTACTGTTTATAGTTGTAGACAAAGCTTAAGTTGTGACGATTCTGATGCGTATAATGCCTAATAAAAGAAAAAAGCATAAAAACTAAACTTAACAGAAAGAAAAAGTGATACTTATTAAAATTTTTCAAGGATATTTTTAATTTTTTCATTTTGAGAGTGAACTGAGATTATATAGTTATTGGCATAAGAGTTTTGCGATACATCTTCTAACGCATAGGCGAAGTAAACCTTCTTACCTTCAACTTGATAAAATAGCGTCATATCGGTATTCAGTTGACTAATAAGGTTCAATAATAGCTTAGGCGCAGTATGATCCCTTAAAGTGATCAGGTTGATATTATTACCAGCCCGACTCTCCAAGACCTTTAAATGGTAATCTGATGATATAAACGAATCTTTCATATATGGTGAGATCTGGGATAAACCTGAGTAAGCATAATCCTGGTACAAAAAATAACCACCAACAGCAAGATTTAAGCTAATAAAGAGCGTTAAAATAGGTTTTGCCTTGGTTGATATCTTGCTTGTAATCTCCTGATATAAGGGCTCGCTCTTTTCAATTTCTGGCTCTTCTGAGTCCAGGCTTATCAGTGCGTTATCGATAAACACATTCAGTTTAGTGCTTATGCTGTAACCAACACCACGGAATGCCGTAATTTCAACGTTCGCCTCTAGATCATAAAAGGCCTTTCTCAAAAGCGAAATACTTCGTTTTATCGACCCCTCAGTCACCACCTTGTTCTTCCAAACTGTATCTAATATGGTCGACTTTTCGACCATTTCTCCTTGCTTTTCCAATAAAAGAATAGCTAATTTAAACTCGTTATTATTGAGCAGTAATTCCTTTTCTCGATAAGTTATTTTATTTTTCCCACTATCAAATTCTACATTCATTGATAGAAAAACCTCATTAAAGCATCTAGATTCATAAAATCACATCGATTGTAATCACAGATCAATTATACCTAGTAAGCAACTTGATAAACACAGTCGCCCAATCAGAATTGAAATGAATCCTAGAAAGGATTTAATTACCCCATATCACTACGCAAAAATAGAGGAAAAACGTTTACTATTTGACCTGAAATTTATTTGATTTACTAAGAAAATAAAAAAGCCACAGTTTTATACATAAACTGTGGCTTTTTGATTGATACCTAACCATTTAACTAACAAATAATTTAGAATAATAGTGGTCAGGGTTCTGGTTTATGCTTGTGTATTAAGGTTACAAAGCCATCACTTGGTTTACTTGTTCACATAAGCTGGCATTAAGCGTGTTGTCCCAATCATTTTCCGTAACAAACTCACCGTTAGTGTTAAAGACCGTCACATTGTCTTTTTCTAAAACGTATGGTGTGAATGTCGAGGTTTGTAACCACTGTGACATAAGATCATCTTTAACAGACTTATCCTTATTAGAAAATTCAGCAGGTCCAGATACTGCATTCACCTCATTACCGAAAATAAAAGAAAGCTCTGCACCATGACATGAGCTCTCAGATGGCTTACACGTTTTGGCAAAGCTCTGTACGTAGTAGTCGGGCCACAGGCTAAAGTCAGGTTGATAGTTGAACTGGTATAGCGCCGCATTCGAACCACCTGCAGCCAAGTTTTGCGCAACCTGTTGAGATGAACAAGCAAACAGCACTTGATTCATTAGTTTGCGGGCATTGGCTTTACGCTTTGCTGCGGTACTATTCCAGAAGCTTAATTTGAACTCTGGAATCTCACGTAGCATAGAACCCTTATCTGCACCGAAAAACAGATCGATCAGTGAATTATAACTGCCTGGTAAATCAAGAAGCGCATCAAACGGCGCAACAAAGATATTCGACTCATCTTGGTTGAAACCCAGCGTCACATCAACACCATTTACCGATTTTAGTTCACTCGGCTGATACGGGATAATCTCTCCATCGACATAAGGTGCCCAAGATAACAGACCGGCCGTTTTAGGGGTAATACTGGTCAAGCTGTTCAGCTGCGTTGCTACAGCTTTCATTTGAACTTGAACATCCACGATCTCTTCAAAAGGCACGCTAGTAATGTCTTTGTCCTTTCCAAGCTTATCTTGAACAATACCCGCTACCCATTTCGCTGACTCGGCATCTTTGTACTTAACGCCATATGGATTACTTTCCATGATGGCACGTTGGTACAGGTGAGAGTTTTGTTGCTCATCCATTAATTGGATGCCAATCGACATCGCACCTGCACTTTCACCAAACAAAGTAATGTTGTCGGCATCGCCACCAAAACTATCAATATTGGCATGAATCCACTGCAACGCCGCCTTCTGGTCTTGGATACCGTAGTTACCAGAGTGTTGTTCACTGTAGTAGCTACCAAGAATACCCAAACGGTAATTCATGCTAACTAGAATAAAGGGGTTGCCCTCATCTGCATTTTTAGCAACAAGCTTCGCGCCATCAAACTGCTTAACTGTACTAGAGCCTAGCTCAAATGCACCGCCATGAATGAACACATAAACGGGAAGCTTTTCACCTAGCTCAACCCCAGATGGGCGCCAAACGTTCGCATTTAAACAGTCTTCACTTTGTGTTTCTTGTACTACGCCGTTCGCTTCCATTGTGTGAGGTATTTGCGGGCAGATATCCCCTGCAGAAGTCACATCATAATGAACGCCAGCTTCAAAGTGACTAAGCTTGGGGGCCTGAAAGCGTTCTGCTGAAGCATATTTTACGCCCATAAACGCATCGACTTGTGATGAATAGCCCACCGGCGAATGCGCTAGGCCTTGTAGTGTCGCCCCTTCAATATCCACGCTTGGTGCTGCAATGGCTTGGTTGCTTAACGCTAGAACGGCGCTTGCAATCGAGATTGATAATGTATTTTTCATCGGTTTACTCAAAAATAGAGAATCAGTGTTATTCGTAAAAATCAAAAAAGGAGCAAGGTTTGTCACCTTGCTCCATATGCTTACAAACTATTATTCAGGAGCGACTGTCCAAGCGTTGTAACCTTTCTTCGTCTCAGTGAAATCAAGATTTGGTCGGCCCATTCCCGCTTCACACTTCGTTTCATTCGCTGGCAAAGAGAAGAATGCATTGTGTGGGTTAAACTCTGGGAAGAAACGATACACTTGGTCGAAAGCGACCGGCATATTCATTAAGCGGTTATCGACCATTCTGGTTGTGCCCGCGCGAACCAGTTCCCAACGCTCATTCCAGTTAACACGAACATACGCGTCGTAATCTGAGTTGTTGGTCGCCGTCAGCTGGATACGGCTCCAGTAATTAAAAAATGAACCACCCGTTTGGCATCTCATGGTTAAATCTACTGGCACAGTTTGTGGTCGGTTCGCTTCATTCTGAATACCGAAACGAGAAACAAACATGTATTGATTTGGTGTGCCTTTGTCACCATTTTTTGGATAGATGATAAGCTCATCTTTAACTGTCCAATCAACACCGCCACCACTTCGGTCAAAAATACGTCCATCTTCAACCGAAGTAATCGTCATCTCAGACGTATTTCCCGAAGCAATGATGGATTCTTCTAGGTGTTGATCAGATTGCGCTTGGAAAGAAAACAACTGAGATTTACCACTATCGACACTGCATCGTTCACTAGTAACTTTGTTACCTCTCACTGTTAAGCAATCATCAGGGGCTGCAATAGGATCCATCGAGCGAATTTGAAAAACATTCGTTGGGTGGTTTATGGTACCTAATGCAGCAGGCAGAAACTTAAACAGTACGTTTCCATCGGTATCTTCGCCAACTGGCATAGAAGTATCACAGTCTTTGAAAGAAAATTGACCATACGTATTTGTCAGACATTGAACGCTTCCGTCGCTAGAGAAATTGAGAATACGCTTACCTCGATCACCGATAGCAATATTGAAGCGTTTTGACTTCACCTTACCAACCCCTTGTACACGGTAATGTGCGACGAGATCCAGTGGTAATACTACGTTAGCAAAGCGAGGAAGATATTTTGCGTATTCGCCGCCTAAATTCGCAGCAGCATCTGCGATAGAATCATTGAGTGTCGCAACATCAAGGTAGAATTGGCCCTCTTCAGAGAACTCAGAAGCATTCGCCAAAATAGTGCTATTGATTGTCTGCTCGACCAGTTTCAATGCTTCTTCAGCTAAGCTAGGTAGTTCAGGTACATACACCTTCACAAGCTCAACTAACGGGTATTCGGCTGTCCAAGTTACACTTTCCAAACCTGAAATGGCACTGTGATCCAGTGTATCCAATGACAATTGAATCCCCGTATCACGGATTTCTCGGCTGCCATTACGGCTGCCTTTGTTGGTAATATTTGTTACCGCGCCATTAATGTATGCGTTGCCGTAAAACACATCGTTCGTTGCATCTGCATCGGCAAGCACAATTTGGCTGGCATCAGTGTTGTACGTCACAACCGTAGAAACGTTGTTCCAAGTAAACGTCTGTTTGCCTGTGGTTTGAAGATCGAACGCGACGTCGTTTGTTACGTGGCCACCTTGTAACGTTTTAGTTTGGGTGCCCGCTTGGATGCTTTGTCGATTGTCATCATCTTGCCATACATTAAGACCCGTCAGTTTTACACCGCTACCGTTGGCAATAAAGTCACACGACTCCGGGGTGTTTTGTGTCAACACACAGGTACTGTCTGGGTTGTTAGAATCGACAATACGCATTGGCGATGCACTCAAGTAAGCGCCTTGGCCTGTCATTGTGGTGCGGCCTTGCGGATCAACAAAAGAAACCGGTGTGTCATTGTCGTTCAGCTTATAACCCAGCGATACACTGTAGAACGCCGCTGAATCCCAACCTTGCGAAGGAATAACCTGACCCGTGATGGTGTTGTGACCACTGTTGATGCTTTGGCTTTGGCCTGATAGCGTTACCCACTCTGTTGTGGTGTTGTCTTCGCCAGTACCGACCGTTTTTTCCAGCAGCACTCGAATAGGTTGGTTAGCAAAACTGTTTGTGCTGCCATTAACTAAATCAAAGTCTAACGTGACATTGATTGGCGTTTGGGTCGCTAGCCACATTTTGCCGTCTCGGGTCAGGTTTTCACCTTTTGCCGGTGCAAATGTCGCGGATGCGTTTTCAATTTCAGGCGCATCAGGGATCAAATCGTCCATGATAAGGTCGCCGCCCCACATTCTGCGCACGCCATCGGCCACCCACAGTTCTATCTGAACACCGGTGCTGTGGTAACCAGACTCAGGAAGCAAACAAGACCACTGGTTGTTGCCTAAGCTCGAACAAGTAGAATTGTGATTATCAGAACCATGAATCACCACCTTAGATGGGGCTTGCTCTTGGTACCACTCACCCTGCGGGAACGATACCGGCGTGGTGAGTAAGACCTTTTGATTTGGCTCTAGAGTAAGCCCTTCCGGTTTAAAATTAGCCACACAATATGGACTGGCACCATGTGGGTTGAAATCTAAACACTTCAGGTGAGGGTCAATATTGTCCGCGCCATATTCGTTAGCAATGTTCTGAGAGTGTTGAGCAGCATGGGCTACTGAAATGCTGGCTAAGCTGGTTAGCAGCGCCGCATAAATAGGAGAAAATTTCATTAAGATTTCAGTCTCTTCGTTTGAAAATAACAGTATTTAAATGGAGATAAAGGCCTTTAAAACCTCAACCGCTTCGAGCTCGTTAGCAACGAATGCCATTGAATACGGTCAGCCAAATGGCCGTTGTTGGAAGTCACAGCCAAAAGCAAGCAACCTTTAAAGACAGGCCAAGCTTGTGCTTGATTTGGCGTGAAATACAGTGAATTACCGTTAGTTTAGGTTTTATGAGTTTTTTTTAGAGCTTGTTAATTCAATGAGTTAGCAGAAGTGAGCCCGCTTCGTAGAAAGCGGGCTCACTCAGTGAAAGAATCGCCAGTGTTATGGCTTAAGAAGCGCAGGCACCTAGTCACTTTGCAACGCGCAGGTGTGTAAAATGTCCAGAATCAGAGCATTTTCATCGATGGTGTCTTGGTAAGGGATGGTCGGTAGCCCTTCCAGCGCTAAGTGCAGCTTTTCTGCGGTATAACGGTAGCTATCAAACCCCTGATGTTTCCATAATTCAATCGAGGCAATTGCACGGTCAATACACGCCTCCATAGGTACCGGCTCCACTAAATCATCGACGGTCAGTTCACCGCCCCACATTCTGCGCACGCCATCGGCCACCCACATCTCAACTTCCATACCCGTGCTGTAGAAATCAGACTCAGGAAGCACACAAGACCACTGGTTGTTGCCTAAGCTCGAACAAGTGGAATTGTGAGCATCAGAGCCAATAATCACCACCTTTGATGGGGCTTGCTCTTGGTACCACTCACCCTGCGGGAACGATACCGGCGTGGTAATCAATACCTTTTGATTTGGCTCTAGAGTAAGCCCTTCCGGTTTAAAATTAGCCACACAGAATTGACTGGCACCATGTGGGTTGAAATCTAAACACTGACGGTGAGGGTCAATATTGGCTGCGCCATAGCCTTCCGCAATGTTTTGAGAGTGTTGAGCAGCATTAGCTGCTGAAATGCTGGCTAAGCTGGTGAGCAATGCCGCGTAAATAGGAGAAAATTTCATGGTTGTTGGTCTCTTGGTGGTTAAATAAAAAGGTAAAAAGGTAAAAAGGTTAAAAGGCACAAGTCGGCCTGCTCTAGGAGCTATAGAAGCTAGCGCGTTGAATCGTGATTTTATAGGTACTGAGGCAGTGGAATATAAAGGCGAGAACAAACCTGCCATCCCACACTAGAGTAATATCCACAGCTGATTGGTATAAAAACAGCTGGTGGTAGTCACTGAAGGCAAGCATCTATTTGCCCTCAGTGCTCGTTAGTTGAAAAAGCATCACCAACTGATTGGGTTATGTCTCGATGGTTAGCGATCAAACTGTTGGCAATTGACCATACTCTTTCTTCTGTCTTGGTCACTGCCCGCCATCGTAAATTGGAATTGAAGGTTACTGATGGTGATTTCAGGGTTTGCCTCGGGATAAGGCAAAGCCAAGTTGCTGTCTGTCGTTTGATATATCACTAGCCCAAAACTAGGGGGGATCGGGTTCTTGGTCAGCGTAATCGGTATCGGATTATTGCCATCGTATGAGAAGTTGACAACCAGCGTTTCGGGTAACTTTTTGTCTTGAAACTTTGGAGTCGATGGGCTGAAGTCGACGGTTTGCACGCTTGCCAATTCGGTCATTTCCGTCACGCCCGGCAAAAAATCGAACGCCAGCGTTGGAAAGCTCAATCGATACCGCCTGCTTCCAGACGGATTTGAAACAATATTGCCAAACGCAACTTGCATATAGTCGACGGTTTGCGCTTCATAGCAAATCCCTTTGGTACCATCTGGTGAGTACTTAAGTGCCACGGGTAATGGTTCACTTTCAAAGGTGCGCGTTGCTTCTGGGTAACCCTTGTCAACCTTGCCGCTGTATTTCACGGTCAGAGGTTTAAAGCCCACGCCTTTATCAAACACCTTATCAATGTCTGATGGGTGGATGGTCAGGGTTGGCGAACTCGCAAAACACTCTCCCTGATCATTACACCACTGGTAGTTTTTTGAATCAGCAATGACCTCATCGCCATCGGGATCGAGATCTTGAATAGGACGAACGGAAATAGGGCCAGTGCCGATGGTGTTGTTCTCACTCGGTGCGACATTCCATTCAGGCATATCAGTTGGGTAACCGTGGCCTGAAATGGCTGGCGTGTGGTTAGAGCAAACTTGGTTTTCAGGGCATTCTGCCATCGCTGACCAAGAACAGCATAAAGCCAAAATAGTGATGATGGATTGACGTATCATGGTTGTACCCCTATCGAGAGAAAGCGGGCTGAAAACAGCCCGCTTGGTTAGTGGTTAAAGCAATCTCAAAGGATTAACGTAGTGAAGCACGCGTAATTGGTTCTTCGTTCATAGACGCAGTGATCGTGTAACCTTGTGCCTCTTTCGGTAATACGAATGTTAGGTCATTACCGGCGTCAACCAGCGCCGCTTGAAGCGCAGCTTCAGCATCGCCTTTCTGGTAAAGGCCAGCTGTGTCTGTTTCATTTTCTGTCAGTGTGAGCGTCACATCTGCTTTAGCCAGGTCAACAACCGCACCGTCATCCGCGTGTACCGTCAGAGTTTGACCCACTTCAGCTGTACCGCTGATGGTTAGGGTCATTGCTGCAGCAACGTTGAAGCCATTCGATTTCTTTTTATCAGAGACAAGCGTTGTTGACGGGTAGCCGTGTTCAGTATGAACTTGCCACACTAGGTTTAATTGTTTGTTTTTTAGCTCATTGAAGTTTGAAAATGTAATGACACCCTTGTTCAGCTCGCTGATATCCGCTTCATCTACTTTTGCGTATTCGGTACCACTCGCATCTTCTAACCAGTACGTCACCTTGGTGATGGCATCACCGTCTTGGTCTTCAAGAGTAGTAGGTGCATCGAATTCGACTTCAATATCCGCAGGTGTCCATACAATATCAGTTGTCGTCACCACAGGAACCGATACCGTTGGTTTGTGGCCTTGTACAGGTGCAGTGGCAACGCTGTCGATAGCCCAAGCTGCTGTTGCTGTAAAACCACCCATAAGTAAGCCGATAGTGATCATTGATTTTTTCATTGTCTTTCCTTTCTGAACGAAAACGTTCATGTTTTATTGTTAGTTATGAATTACTTGTTGTTTGTCGCCGACTTTGAATCCGACGGTTTTTTCTTTGTCACTTGGACTTTGAACTGGAACCCTTGGTCTTCGCCTTTCAACACATACTTTTGCTGATTGGCGTTCGCCACCTTGGTAAATTCTTTTTGGGTATCATGCTCTCTTCGCAACCATTGGAACGAGTATTGAGAGAGGTCTAAAATCGCCGCCTCATCTTCGAACACATAAGCCGTGATGGCTTCCGTCGTGAATAGGTCTTCATCTAGATGGTGCCCTTCATGAAACAGGTCGACACGATAGACACTGCCCTTTAACCACTCAATGTTGCCTTGCTTTGCGTCTTGTTCGTTCTGATCGTAAATTGCTTTTACCGTGACGGATTGCGCCACATGACTCAGTAAAACCAGCTCAGCGATGCCTTCTTCATTGGTGACGGTTTGGTAAACGAAGTTCGCTTGGTTCGGTTCTAGCTCTAACGTCTCACCATCCAACGTCAAAGATGTTAAGTCTTCAGCGATAATTTGATAGGTCACCGGGATATCGGCAACGGCTTTGCTCAATAAGGCACTCGCAACGATGCTTTCACCCGCGGTCGCGGTTTCTGGTTCAAACGAAATTGACTCAAGAAACTTACTGTCAGTGACCGTAATCGACATTGTGTTAGACTCTTTCACTTGGCCGCTTTTTAGCTTGTATCGAACCTTGAGCGACAGTGTATTGTTGCCGTCATAGCGGTAGCTTGGCGCGGTAAATAAAGGTACCGAAGCACTCTGACTGTCCAGATACGAATTAGCAGTACCTAACCAGGTGTAAGACACGATGTCAGGTCCCCCTTTCACCTCCATCCACTCCGCTAATGACTGCTGAGAGTTTTCTGCAACCACCACAGATTCAGGCAGACGAATACTGATCTCTGCGTATTTCTGTTTGTATTCCAAAACAATGTTATGGTCACGCTCAACAAAGTCCGTTAAACGGTCTTGTTTTGGTAAAGAGCTTTGGAAAACTTCACGGCGCTCAGGCTCGTAGAAACCGCCAAGAGACAAGGTATAGTTAACACCAGCTATCCACTGTTCACTTGCCCCTTCCTCATTTTGGTATCCCAATGAGAACGCCAGCTCTTTGGTCGGTTTAAACTCGGAGTTTAACTCGAAACGCAACGGGTTTTTGGTCGGGTTACTGCCATCGCGATGTTCTACGTATCGACCAAGATATTGACCCGCAGTACCACTCACCTTCCAGCGTGTATCCATCGGTAGATAGCTTTCTAGCGTGAGATCCCAACCCTTCGCAGGCTTTTCAACAAGGCTGTTCATCCCTTCATACTCGTCCGGCGAATCTTTCCAATTCGACAGAGGGAAATAGAAATTGGAGCTCATATTTCCGTAGCCCACCCCGTACTCAACACCTAAGCTCATTCTTCGGTGATAGCGCTGGTGGTCATAATCTATGAAGGTGTTTACCCCGTAGTACTCATCTTCAGCGAGTTGACGATAACCCGTACCAATGTGCGAAAAGTCTCGGCCATGGAAGTCGTCTTGGTTAAACACCGCACCCGCTTGAATAAACCACAAAGATTTATCGTCGGCTTGCCAAAAAGGGAACAGGCTTTCAACCTGATCAACTTTCCATTTGCTGCCTTTCGCTAAAGAGACGCCTAAATCAAACTGCGCGCCACCAAAAGCTTCAGATAACCAATCTTCTGTTTCACTCACACCAGCAGCTACTAAACGAGATGGTACTTGCTCTTGGTAGGCGCGAATGTTGCCCTGTTCAGACTGTTGTTGAGCAATGGTCACGAGTTCGGAAGTCATGGGAGCAATATAAGGGTTCGCTTCGTTAAGCTTACCCTCGTCCAAAGCTAGGTTTGGCAACGAAGCACTATCTAGCCCCTTGCGGGTCTGATATTGATGATCGGTCAATTCAGCAATAAGTGGCTCTACAGTTTTCCACTCCGCATCACTGTATGGACCACACTGAAGCTCGTCCTTCCCTAGCTCAACCTCACGGCAATAGGTGCTCATGCTAGTAATGATATTTAGTAGCGCTTCATCGACTTGATAAGCTGAAAACGTAACAAAGGTATTTTTTACCGTCTCTTGCTCATTGCTAACTTGCGTGTTGTTAGCTTGTACGGTTGAAGCTACCTCTACGGGTTTTAGTTGGTTCCCCTCTAATGGGTTTGCATAACATGCTAGGCTCACAGCCAAACTACATGGCAGTAAGAACACAGCATTAATGGTTCTTGGCTTAAACATGACAAAATGGATTCTTCAAAAATTTTTCAGAATCTTAATCAAGAAAACTCGAATTACCGCGTAATTCACCGTGAAAGATGAAAAGTGCTTAAATTCAATAATTTGGAAGGTGAAATGAGGGCTAAAAGGCGTGTAATTTAGAAGTTTTTTAGTTTTTATTGATAAAATTACCAAGTGAAATCCTTATTAATATGGGTTACCAAGCGATAAATTGCCACTTCAAAAAATGGGATTTTTTTTCATCTTGTTTTTCTGCGAACTTATTGACACATAGTGATGTTGCATAGAAAAAGCGCACCAATTGAGTGCGCTTTTGAGTCCTGCCAAAATAAAGGTAAATCGCTTATTCACTTAATGTACATCGAGTAGTGAAGTGCCTTTTAACCGAGGGGCATTAAGCCGCTGCACTTTTCTGGAGATATTTCGACACGTCGACACTGTCTATTTGCTCCGGTTTCAAGTACGTTTCCGCGTATCGAATGTGGGTCCCACTCGTTAGGAACAGCCTAAACAGTTCTATGTCGATATGTTCATCCAAAGCCATTTTGTGCATGATGTCGATGGCAACACTGATTGGCTTTGCTTTCTTGTACGGTCTATCAGCCGCTGTTAGCGCCTCAAAAATGTCCGATATCACAAGAATTCGCTCGGGGATCGAAAGGTCCTCTGCAATTAGCTTTCTTGGATAGCCTGTACCTTTTAGCGTTTCATGGTGAGTCGACGCATAGCGCGGCACTCGTCTAAGTTCTTTCGGGAATGGCAGGCTTTCAAGCATTTTGATGGTACCTATCATATGCTCATTGATTTTGAATCGATCTTCGGCCGTTAAAGTGCCACGAGCAATACACAGGTTGTAGACCTCACCGAGATTATATAGATGTTCAGGTACATCCATTTTTATCTGATGCTTTGGATCAAACTCTAATGGTCGGTCTCGTTTGACTATGTGTTCTGGTCTATCACTTAAAAGCTGCTCTATAGCGGGTAAGCTTGAGCTAGGAACCCGATTCATCGCCTCTATTGGCGATAAACCCAATTGATCATCAAAGTTACGCGTCCATGTCGTTTCTGCGATAGAACGAATACGGGCGACCTTATCATCACTCATAAATTCACCACCCACATTAGATGTCGCGATGAATGCAAAATCGTCTTGTAACTTTTGCTTGGTTGCCGCTAACTCTTCGGCTATCTGATCCGTTGGAAACTCGCCTTCAAGTTGCTTTCGCAAAGCCGTAATTTCTGCATCACGCCAAAGCACCTCAAATCGAGTTCTCACCTCATGGATACGGTTATAGTTCGCTTCTAGTTTAGAGCCTTTATCCACGATATGTTCAGGTGTTGTGATCTTACCGCAATCATGTAGCCACGCTGCAATTCTAAACTCACGACGTTCATCGTCATTTTCAAACTTAAAATCTTTAAAGTAGTCTGATTGAGACTGTTCAGCCGCTTCTGCCAACATCAATCCGAGCTCAGGTACACGGTTACAATGACCTGCAGTGTAAGCAGACTTATCATCGATAGCTTGCGCGATAAGTTTAATAAAGGATTCGACAAAAGCTTCCTGTGTTTGTTCGTGCTGCTTTATCTCCGCAGCCATGTCTTTGACCGCGACAGATAGCTCCCATACCTCTTTTATACGTGTATCAAGTACGGTCACATTGTCATAGTCACGCTGCTTTACCTTGTTGGTTTCAGCTTTTAGCTGACGTATTGGCCGAACAATCGGCGCACCAAAAATCCAAGCGACAGGCAAAGTAAGGCTCATTAATAGAACGGTCACACCAATTGAGGTCGCGACTCGCTTGTTAACTGCGCTGTATATCTCAGTTTCAGGGATGGCTACCGCAAAGTACTCTGAGTAATGCCCACCCGTATCGATCTTCTTCAAATATAGGTGCTTAAGTTCACCATTGAGGTTTAGTTCAACCATCTCACCTTCAACAGTCGCTGTTGCGGTTTTTTCATAGAGCTCCGTGTAAGGAATCGTGGTACCTGCATTGAAAGCCTGATGATCAAACCACTTTTGAGCTAACGCCGTTTTATGCTCATCAGTAAGCGACTTGATGGCTTGGTTGATGATAGGTAGCAGCTGTTGGTGTTTATTCTGCAAAACAATATGGAATTGATTAGGATAGTCTGTTTTTAGATCAAGCAGCGCTTCACTTACTTTCAAGTTCCGATGGAAGAGCTTATCCAATGAAAATGACAATACAGGCTTAACATCAATTACCGCAAAAACCTCTCCGTTGTCGACAGCGTCTAGCGCTGCCTCAATATCCGTAAACTCCAAAAGATTAATGTTTGGGAAGTCAGATCTTAATTTCGGTGTAATTGACCATCCAGATAAAATGGCTACGCTCTTTCCATCAAGCTCTTGGTAGTTAATTACTGCTGGAGCATCACGTTTCGTGACCACAGCAAACGGTAGTTCATAAATCGGGTCAGTGTATAAGCCGATGATACCGTTACTTTCGTAATTTTGAACCGAGTGTAAGCCATCAATACTTCCCTCTTGGAATTTGCCAGTTAACTCCGCCCACGAGAAGCCATTTACAAATTCGAACTGAACTCCACTCATCTCACTGATCATTTTCAGTAGATCAATCGCATAACCGTGTGGTTTTCCTGATACTGAAAAATCCATCGGTCCCCAATCACTTTGATTTGAAAACAATAGAGGCGATGTATTGTCTATTATGGTTTGTTGCTGTGAAGACCAGTTAATTTGGTTAGCTTGAGGGAGTGTGTTACTCGACTGATAATTGCGATTAGACGCGATGATGTTGCCTGACTTTGAATAAAGGAAAGACTCAACTTTACTGTCTTCATCTAGATCCAACGCACTCGCAGACAACTTACTCGCTAACGAAGACAAAACAATATCAATCCCTATCACATGTTGAGTGTCGCTTACTGCTTTGGATTCAAACGCTAATGAATATGTTTGGCCAGTGATTTGAAGGTGTTGAAATAGATAAGGCTGAGTTTTCTCGACAGTCTCTGTATTGGCAGATACATACCAAGGTCTTGTGGTTGGAAAGTAGTTGCTTGGTTCTGTCTTAGAGTCTCTAAGATTAAAGTCCAAATCATAGTATTTGGTGGTACGAATTCTACCTCGATGTTGGTTGCGGATTTCAATGACAACCCAACGGTCGCTATTCTGTGCGCCTATCTTATCTCTAACATGCGGTGAAGACTCCAAATTAATGATTTGGAAGAAGTTGTCGTTAGATGAACCGATATAAATACTGTAGAAGAGAGGATTATCTGTTATCGCTTCAGAAAGAATCCCACGCGATTCTTCTCTGGATATTTGATGGCTGATAGAGCGATGCACAGCAGAAAGCAAGCGTGCAGTGTTGATCGCGTCTGAATCGACGTTACTTATATAGTCACTTAAGTCTTGAGACACCATCGTCAATTTTGACAGGGTATGCTCAGTCGCCATTTTTTTACTGAAGTAATATTGAAGTGATACAGCAACAATTGCCGTAAGTACCGTTGCAAGTAAAAACATCCCGCCAACGGTCACCCGTAATGAGATTTTTGTGTTTGTCATTATTCGATCCTTGAATAACCACTAGCCCAGAAATGTAACATGCCAGCAATACTTATATTATTACAGTAGCATAACCAACCTAGCAACACATTATTCCATATATCCAAGATCGTCTCTCCATATCACTCTTTGCGTCACAATAAGTTCCCTCTTTGATGATACATAGCTGTATAAAGCGACCAACAGTCAAAAAATTGCTCACATAAACTCAAGGAAAACCTAATTATTATGGCTGGCAGAATCCTATAGCCACGCCACTGTGAACTTTATGAACAATATTATTCCAATGTTCTTTATTCTCAATATCACCACATTACAGACATTTCGTTAACACACCGTTAACTTTAACTTCATCTGCTTAGCAACACCCAAAAGTGATGTTTAGCAGCTAGATATAAAACATAAGTTTCTCTCCATTGAAGAGATCCCCTACATAAGGAACGTGAACCATGTTCAAGGCACTGAAACCTACTCTTGCGGCTTCTATTATCGCAGCAACCTTTTCTTTCAACACTTTTGCTGCAGACGTAGAAAAAATCCACTTCCTAATCCCTGGCGGCGCTGGTGGCGGTTGGGATATGACTGCGCGTGGTACTGGTGATGTACTAGTGAAATCAGACATCGTAGAAAATGTCTCTTTCCAAAACCTATCTGGTGGTGGCGGCGGTAAAGCAATTGCTCACCTAATTGAAACGGCACAACGTCAAGAAGACACATTAATGGTGAACTCTACCCCTATCGTTGTTCGCTCACTAACAGGTATCTTCCCTCAATCTTTCCGCGACCTAACACCGGTTGCTGCAACGATTGCTGACTATGGTGCGATCGTTGCGTCTGCGGATTCTAAATACAACACTTGGGAAGACGTAGTAAAAGAGTTCGAAAGTAACCCTCGTAAAGTAAAAATCGCTGGTGGCTCTGCGCGAGGCAGCATGGATCACCTAGTAGTTGCAGCGGCATTTAAAGGCGAAGGGTTTGATGCTAAGAAAGTTCGTTACATCGCCTATGATGCTGGTGGTAAAGCGATGGCAGCACTACTTTCAGGTGAAACGCAACTGCTATCAACCGGCCTTGGTGAAGTGCTAGAGATGTCTAAATCTGGACAAGTAAAAGTACTGGCAGTAACAGCTCCGAAACGTCTTGAAGCAGCGCCTAATATCCCAACACTAACTGAGTACGGCAACGAAACTGTATTTGCCAACTGGCGTGGCTTCTTCGCGGCTCCAAACACAAGCCAAGCGAAAATCGATGAGTGGAACGAAGCGTTAGGCAAAATGTACAAGACCGATGAGTGGCAAGTGGTTCGCGACCGTAACGGTTGGATCGACAACTACAAAGCAGACCAAGACTTCTACGCCTTCTTAGAAGATCAAGAAAAACAGATGGGCGACCTAATGCGTGAGCTAGGGTTCTTGAAGTAACCAATAACGATAGAGGGTCATAGTGCCCTCTTACTCTTTCCTTGTTTCGCCGTACATGAGTTTACTAAAACTCCTTTGTTTATTCGTAACGTATTACCAAAGCTTGCCGATTCGTTGTAGACGCAAGTGGCTAAAGCAGCACTGTAATTCGCTCACTTTTGGTTAGTGATCCCAGACATTCTTCATTAACTCGCTCATGTACGGCTTTTTTACTTTCTATACACCCCAAATGGAGTTGGATATGTCGGACTTACCAACCAAATTTCTGAGTAAGGAATCTTTGCTTTCGAAGGATCGCATCGGAGCCATGATCTTTATGCTGGCGTGCTTGTGCTACGGCTACCAAACCACGCTGATTCCTTTGTTTCCCGGTGACGAGTACGAACCCTTCACAGCAAGAACCTTACCTACCCTGTTGACGTTTATCGGCATTGGCCTTTCATTGATCCTGCTAATAACAGGACAACCGGATAAGAAAGTCACATGCGACGCAACGCCGCTGAACTGGAAACTGCTGATTGGCTTCTTGGTGTTAATGGCACTGTACGGTGTTGGGCTGACTTATCTTGGCTTTGTTTTAGCAACCAGCTTCTTCTTACTTGCAGGCTTTTACCTGTTGGGTGAGCGTCGTAAAGCGGTTTTATTTGGCGCGTCGTTCCCTTTCGTTATCGCGTTCTTTCTTTTATTAACTCAAGGCTTAGATATCTACCTAGAGCCTGGTTTAATCTTCACTCTTTGGTAGGGATAACATTATGTTAGACGGAATTTTACAAGGACTTTCGACCGCTGTGATGCCAATGAACATCATGATGGTAATTGTGGGGTGTTTCGTTGGCACCTTCATCGGTATGCTTCCGGGGTTAGGTCCAATTTCAGCAATCGCGTTGATGATCCCTATTACATACGGCCTAGACCCTTCTTCTGGCCTAATCTTGATGGCAGGTGTTTACTACGGCGCGGTATTTGGCGGCTCGACATCATCAATCCTAATCAATGCACCGGGCTGTTCTTCTACGGTTGTAACCGCTTTCGATGGCTACCCAATGGCGCAAAAAGGTCAAGCAGGTAAAGCACTAGCCCTTGCTGCATACTCTTCTTTTACTGGCGGTACGCTTTCAGCGATCATGCTTTTGATTGCAGCTCCGGCGCTAGCAAGCGTGTCACTGAGCTTCCAGTCTTCAGACTACTTTGCACTGATGCTATTGGGTCTCTCTGCTGTAGCAGCGTTTGCTGGCCCGGGTCAGGTTATCAAAGCCTGGATGATGACTATCTTAGGCTTGATGCTATCAACCGTAGGTATCGACAAGGGTGTTGGTGTCGAGCGTTTCACATTTGGCCTAACAGACTTAATGGACGGTTTTAGCTTCCTACTACTGGCGATGGCAACCTTTGCTCTGGGCGAAACCTTAATGGGCATTCTTAAACCAGAAAAAGACACCAGTGCTGAAGAAAGCCAAAAGATGTCTGATATCGGCAGCATGAAAGTGACCAAAGAAGAGATCAAAGAAGTGGCTCCAGTTTCAATTCGCTCTTCAATCCTTGGCTTTTTTACTGGCGTACTTCCGGGTGCTGGCGCGACCATCGCCGCTTTCCTTAGCTATGGTATGGAACGTAGCCTTGCACCAAAAGACAAACAGAAAGAGTTTGGTAAAGGCAGCATTCGTGGTCTTGTTGCTCCAGAATCGGCAAACAACGCAGCATCAAGTGGTTCATTCGTTCCTCTACTGACGCTGGGTATCCCGGGCTCTGGTACCACCGCTATCATGCTAGGTGCATTAATCGCTTATGGAATTCAACCTGGCCCTCGTCTATTTGTCGAGCACCCGGATGTATTCTGGTCGGTAATCATCTCTATGTACTTCGGTAACATCGTACTGGTTATCTTGAACCTACCGCTTATCCCGTACATCTCTAAACTGCTGGCTGTACCGAGAACCGTATTACTACCAATGATTTTGTTCTTCTCAATCACAGGTGTTTACTTGGTCTCTTTCAACACCATGGATGTATTTGTAATGTTGATTATTGCGATGGCTGCCATTGCGTTGAGGTTGGCTAACTTCCCTCTAGCGCCGCTACTGCTTGGCTTTATCTTAGGTGGTTTGATGGAAGAAAATCTAAGACGTGCGCTGATGATCAGCGATGGTGAACTAAGCTTCCTGTGGGAGCGCCCTATCACGATGACATTCACTATCCTTGCGGTATTGGTTCTATCTAGCCCGATTCTAGTGAAACTATTTAAAAGCTTTAGAGCAAAACCAGTGGAAGTTTAAAGCTCTACCAAGTCAATTAAACCTCAACGAAAGGAGCCATTGGCTCCTTTTTTCATTTCGACTTTCAATACGAACCAGCAGTTAAAGATGGTAGCAAACTCACAAACTAGCACCTTCAACACGCTCAGCTCTGATATTTTTAACAAAATAAAGTAAGGTAACCAGTCATTTAACGCATTGGACTCAAAACTATGGATTGGTTGATTCTATTTCTCTCAGGCGTGATTGGCGGTGTGCTTAACTCTATTGCAGGAGGCGGAAGCTTTATCACCTTCCCTGCCTTATTATTTGCTGGTGTTCCACCAATAGCCGCAAACGCGACCAATACCTTTGCATCATGTGCAGGCTACATCAGTGGCGCTTATGCACTGCGTCATGAGATCCAATCGGGTACCAAGCAGCTAAAGCTTACCATCGCTTTGTGCGTACTAGGTGGTGGTCTTGGTGCTTTCTTGTTATTACACACACCCGAAGCTTTATTTACTCAGTCCGTACCTTGGTTACTGCTTTTTGCAGCGTTGCTTTTCACTTTTGGCGGAACACTAAACAAATGGCTTAAGCGCGCCACAGAAAAACACAAACACGCCACCAGCGCTGGGGCTTTTTTTTCAGCACTATTACTACTCGTTGTGTGTATCTACGGCGGCTATTTCAACGCAGGATTAGGCATAGTGACATTAAGCTATTTAGCTCTTGCTGGTTACACCAATATCAATGTAATGAATGGGATCAAACTGCTGGTTTCAGCTTGTGCCTCGCTTGCAGCAATTGTGTTTTTTATCGTCAATGGGTCGATTGATTGGCCCTCTGGCATGGCGGTTTTAATGGGGACATTGGTTGGTGGCTATTACTCAGCGAAGATCTCTCGCCGCATTCCACAACAATATGTTCGAAACACAGTGATCATTGCGAGTTTTCTAATCACTGCCTACTTCTTTTACGCCAGTTAAACGCGGAATTTTTGTTACTCACGCAAGAGTGACTATCTACACAACGTTACTCTCGAACTAGCCAGACCGCTATTCTATTGCTTATATAATAGCCAGCTTGGAATGTGTGAATACCGTCATCGAATTAGTAAATTTGATATTAATTTAGGCTATTTTTTAGCCTTTATTATGAACAAAGTGGGATAATTCTCCTGTCGAAAATGAGACTTCATTAGGAGGCGTTATGAACATTAAACTCGGTCATGTCATGTCATCAAGTCGACTCATTTGCTTTGTCGCTTTTCTTGCTGCCACATTCGCGTGGATCCTAAAAATGCCCGCTCTGTTTTCTGTGTCAGCGCTCTTCTTACTGGTCAGCGCTATCGTTTATGTCGCCGATCTTTGGAAGAACCAAAAGAGAAATCGCGAAGCTTAAGGCTCAATAGCACTAACCTGAACACACGAAAAAAGGAGCGCTTAGGCTCCTTTTGTATTTTGTAATAATCACTTTAGTTAGCTGCTCTATCTAGTGATAGGCTTTTTAACGAGTCATTATTGGCTTCGCTTTATTTAACGGCGTCGTTTTTATTAACGACGAAAGTTACGACCGTTGCCGCCACGACGAGCTTTAAAAGCAGAAGCTGCTTTAGCTTGTGAAGCTTGAATCGACTCTACCGTTAACTCCATTGGTTCACGAGGCTCTAAACCATGTCGGAACGTTCTTGAGCGAGGTGGCATCTGGTATTCAATGTCTGACGCTTTAGGCATACGCTTGAAACGGTAAAGGTAGAAGTTTTCAACCTTTTCACGAGCCCACTCAGTCTTCTTAAGGTATTTAACAGCACTTGCGATAGTTGGCTTAGTGTTAAAGCAGTTCATGCGCATTGCCGCATCCAAAATTTCCCAACCATAGTGATCCACTAATTCAGTGATCATGGTTTCAAGCTTTAAGCCGTGTAGCGGGTTATTTTGTTGCAGTTCGATTCTTTCTTCTTCAGTCATAACATTACCTTTTTCAAGGCAGCTCGCCACCTTGAATATACGCTAGAACACCATCATCAATGACCGCTTCTAGCTCAATCACTTAGGCATTATGTCCATTGCCTTTCTTTATGCCTTTATGATGGCATAAAGCATGTCAGTTATCCTATTTATCTTTTCATTTAATTTAAAAACCTTCATCAACCATCCTAGGCATAACCTCATAGTTGTTCATTGATTAGCTGTTGCACCTACCTATGTGCAAGTTAACAGAATTAATGAGAACACACTGAAATAACCATTTAATTACTATTGTTATTATCTTTTATCCGCACGCAGTGCTATGGTTTATTCGAGACTAATGAAACAAAAATACTAATAAGAAACAATGATATAACTATAATTAAAGGTTGACTTGTAACATGTTTGACTACTCCCAGCTCAACAGAGTAGCGGCTCAAGATAAGGACATTATCGCCATTGTTAATGACCTTTTTCGGCTAGCTCGCGAACATTACCCCATATTATCTCGGCTTTCGGTCATACTTTGCAGTGACAATAAGGCATCAGATTACTTTGTTGCAGACGCCCTTAGTAAAGAGGCTGAACATCGACACATCGAGCAGAAAATCAAACCAGAATCGGCACTTTCTCGATTAGCTGAATCCCTCGATATTCGAATCATCAACGATCTAACTTCGGTTCACCAAACCAGACAGATTTCCAACCTCATTAAACTTGGCCATCGAAGCAGCTATACCACGCCCATTCAATACCAAGAACACAGCCTTGGCTTTGTATTTATTAACGCATCATCAACCAACTTCTTTGATGAAACATTAGTTCAAAGCGATGCCGCCTATCTCGCTCAAGTTATTTCGAGTTTGTTCATTCAACTGTTTGAACGACAACGACATTTTCAATCTTCGTTGGCCATCGCACTGAATATGGGACATGCTCGTGATCCGGAGACCAAAGAACATTTGATTCGAATGGGTAAATACAGCGAACAGTTGGCTCGTACCTTGTCACACAGTAACGCTGACATCACTAATCAGTTCATTCATCGTATTCGGCTTTACGCGCCATTCCACGACATCGGCAAATACAGGATTCCCGATAAGATTCTATTTAGTACAGAGCGATTCACTGATAAGCAAAGAGCGATAATGAACAATCACACCTTGTATGGTGAAGAAATGATCAATGATGTAGTCTCCCTCTCCCATCATAATTCGATGTGTTCTGACGAAATACAATTCCTTAAGAATATCGTGCGTCATCACCATGAAAGGTTTGACGGTACAGGCTTACCTGATGCCTTGAGTGAGCAGTCCATACCACTAGAGGCGAGAATCGTAACCTTAGCAGATGTGTTTGATGCGCTAATGAGCAAAAGAGCTTATAAGCGGGCTTGGTCAATCAGTGAAGTGATGGATTATATTGAATCAAATAATGGCTCGATGTTTGACCCGCAATGCGTCAAAGCTCTGAAGCAAAATCTCGATTACTTCCTGTCAATTAGAAAGCAATATAACGACGACATTCAACCGCAAGCCATGACAGCTTAGTTAGGGCGTGTTGTTCTTTCGAGCTGGTTTTTGCAGCGAGTTGCTGGGTATTTATACAAGGCAGAGGCTTTGACGTGTAGCTAGCCTACATGAGAAGCCGATAACGCAGTAGAAATGACCAGCAAACGCTGCCCGAAGGGTTCGAGCTGGGCGCCCCCGCAAAAAGCGTGTTACTCTTTGTTGAGGGGGATTTGCTTAGAATGACTAGGCTACTTCCCCCTCGCCGCGATTAAAACGCTTTTGACTAGGCGTCCCCACCCGAACAAAATTTAACCACGAAAGATCAACACGCCCTAGTACTTAACCTGCAAGATCCCAATCTAATATCAAGCGTTAACTAAACTACAGCCAACAAAAAAGGATGCCAATTGGCATCCTTTTGATTTTTAGCTTTCACCTTTAAGAGCGTCGGCGCTCTTAACAGCTTCTCACTACGATTATACGTCGTAAGTTGTAGAAGCAGTGTCGCCGCCTGTACCAGTCCAGTTTGTGTGGAAGAATTCACCACGTGGACGGTCAGTACGCTCGTAAGTGTGAGCACCGAAGTAGTCACGTTGAGCTTGAAGCAGGTTCGCAGGTAGACGTGCTGTTGTGTAACCGTCTAGGAAAGATAGCGCAGAAATCGTACATGGCATTGGAATACCAGACTCTAGAGATTTCGCAGCTACTTTACGCCATGCCGCTAGGCTGCTTTGTAGGATGTTTTTGAAGTACTCGTCAGAACCTAGGAACGCGATGTCTGGGTTTGCTTCGTACGCATCACGGATGTTGCCTAGGAATGCAGAACGGATGATACAACCACCACGCCACATTAGTGCTACGTTACCGTAGTTTAGGTCCCAGCCGTTCTCGTTAGACGCTTCGCGCATTAGCATGAAGCCTTGAGCGTAAGAGATGATCTTAGAAGCTAGTAGAGCTTGACGTAGTGCATCAACCCACTCTTGCTTGTCACCTTCAACTGGAGTAATTGTCTTCTCAAACAAAGCTTCAGCTTCAACACGTTGATCTTTCAGTGCAGATAGGCAACGAGAGAATACAGACTCAGAGATAAGCGTTAGAGGAATCCCTAGGTCTAGTGCGTTGATACCTGTCCACTTACCCGTACCTTTTTGGCCTGCAGTGTCTAGGATCTTTTCAACTAGCGCTTCACCGTCTTCATCTTTGTAGCCAAGGATGTCAGCAGTGATTTCAACTAGGTAGCTGTCTAGCTCAGTCTTGTTCCAGTCAGCGAATACTGCTTGCATCTCGTCAGCAGACATACCTAGGCCATCTTTCATGAACTGGTAAGCTTCTGTGATAAGCTGCATGTCGCCGTATTCGATACCGTTGTGTACCATCTTAACGAAGTGACCAGCACCGTCGTTACCAACCCAGTCACAACAAGGCTCACCAGCGTCAGTTTTTGCAGAGATACCTTGGAAGATTGGCTTAACCGCTTCCCAAGCTTCAGCCGCGCCGCCTGGCATGATTGAAGGACCGAAACGAGCACCTTCTTCACCACCAGATACACCAGTACCGATGAAGTGGATACCTTTCTCACGACAATGCGCTACACGACGGTTAGTGTCTGGGTAGTTAGTGTTACCACCATCAATGATGATGTCGCCTTCGTCTAGAAGTGGGATTAGGTTTTCGATGAACGTGTCTACAACGTCACCAGCACGAACCATAAGCATCACTTTACGTGGTGCTTCTAGCTTCTCAACTAGCTCTTCTAGAGAGTAAGCACCAACAATGTTAGTGCCTTTAGCTGGACCTTCTAGGAACTCGTCTACTTTCGCAGCAGTACGGTTATGAGCCACAACTTTGAAGCCGTGGTCGTTCATGTTTAGGATAAGGTTCTGACCCATTACTGCTAGGCCAATTACACCGATATCACCTTTCATTATTTATATCTCCTTGCGGCTAGTCGCACTTATGCGATAGCACTTGCTGCATTTGAATCTAGGAACCACTCTGTCTCGCCAGTTTTAGACTGGATTTTCGCTGCCGGGTAAGGCAACTCTGAAGCAGGAGTAGTATGAATTTCTTTAACGATCTCAACTTTACCTGCACCCAGTACTAGGTAGCTGATTCGTTTTGCTGCTTCTAAAACTTTTGCTGTTTTAGAAACACGGATTTGACCCGACTCAGGGTGAGAAGCCAGTACAGACAGGTTCTCATCTTGGTAGTTAGTAACACCCGGGAACAGTGATGCTGTGTGGCCATCTGCGCCAACACCTAACAGAATCCAATCAAAAACAGGCGTGCCGTTTTCAGAAGGGATCACATCAGCCATCTCTTTAGCGAAGCGTTCTGCTTCTGCTTTAGGCTCATCTTCACCACGAATACGGTGAATGTTCTCTGCTGGAAGATTCACGTTTGAGAAAAGTAATGCGTTCGCTTCCCCGAAGTTGCTTTCTGCATCATCCGGTGCAACACAACGCTCATCACCCCACCAAAAATGAAGGTTGTTCCACTGAATGCCTTCTGCGTATGGCGCTTGCGCCAGCAGTTTGAAAAGCATTTTTGGTGTGCTACCACCAGACAGCGAAATGTGAACAGGTTTACCCTGCTCGCTGTACGCTTTCATTTCGTTTGCTAGGTTTTCAACAACTAGCTCTGGCGTTTCAAAGATCTTGTGGTTGATCATAGTTCGCAGTAATCCGTGTCTGTTAAGTTTTTGCATGGGAAACGCCATGCGCGGCCATCACGTTGCAGAAGTTCATCAGCTTCCTGTGGGCCCCAAGTACCACAAGCATAGCCAAACAGTGCTTGAGGATCTTGTTTGAAGTCTAAGATTGGTTGAACGTACTTCCAACATGCTTCTACCGCATCGGTACGTGCAAACAGAGTTGCGTCACCGTTTAGCGCATCAAGAAGAAGACGCTCGTAAGCTGTTAGCATTTGAGTTTCTGGCAAGTCAGAGTAAGAGAAGTTCATTTTCACTTCTTTTGCTTTGAAGCCTGCGCCTGGCTCTTTCAAGCCAAAGCTCATCTGAATACCTTCATCCGGTTGGATACGGATAATCAGCTTGTTCTCTGGTGCGTCTTGACCAAATACTGGGTGTGGCGTGTTCTTAAAGTGAATCACGATTTCAGTCACACGTGTAGGTAAGCGTTTACCGGTACGTACGTAGAAAGGAACGCCATTCCAACGCCAGTTATTGATGTGAGCTTTCAAACCGATGTAAGTCTCGGTACGAGAATCATCCGCTACACCATGCTCTTCACGGTAACCTAGTAGGTGCTGACCACGAACATCTGATGCTGTGTACTGACCTAATACTAAGTCTTTACGCAGATCATCTTCTTCTAGTGGCTTAAGACACTGAAGCACTTTAACCACTTCATCACGAATAGAATCAGCGTTAATTTGTGCAGGTGGCTCCATACCCACCATTGCTAGCACTTGTAGCAGGTGGTTTTGGAACATGTCGCGAACTGCGCCAGAACCGTCATAGTATCCGCCACGTTCTTCAACGCCAAGGAACTCGGCACCTGTGATTTCAACGTAATCAATGAAGTTACGGTTCCACAGTGGTTCAAACATCGCGTTTGAGAAACGAAGCACTAGAAGGTTTTGTACCGTCTCTTTACCTAAGTAGTGGTCAATACGGTAGATCTGGTGTTCTTGGAAGTGATGATGGATCTCTTCATCTAACGCTTGAGCAGAAGCTAAATCGTAACCAAATGGCTTCTCGATGATCAGACGGCGCCAGCCATTCGTTTCATCGTTTAGGCCATGCGCAGCAAGGTTTGCTGGGATAACACCGTACAGGCTTGGCGGCGTTGCCAAGTAGAACAAAGTGTTGTGGTTTTCGAATTGGTAGTCTTGCTCAAGTTTGTCTAGACGTTGTGCTAAACGAGCGTAATCGTCTACATCTGAAGTGTTGATCGCTTGGTAATGCAAATGTTCAATAAATGCATTCAGCGTCTCTGGTTCAGTTTGTTCCATTTCCTGAAGAGACTTCTTCAGCTTCTCACGGTAAGACTCATCGCTGTACTCAGTACGGCTCACTCCAAGAATCGCAAAGGATTCTGGTAGTTGATTGCTAGCATACAGGTGGTACAAAGCAGGAATTAACTTACGGTAAGTTAGATCTCCCGACGCACCAAAAATAACGATGCTGCTGTTTTCAGGTATTACCATCATCTTTCCTATAAAAACAAGGTTTTTAGTATTCGCTAAAGGTATCAGCGACATACGAAAATAGATAATAGGTCTTGGCTATTACATCAATAGCAAGTGCCTATTACACTTGAGAATGCGTTTGGTAAACGAGGGTGAATGCTATCACCACTATTCGGGACAGTATTGTCTATGAGTATTTGATTTACATCAACCACTGTGAAGGCAATCGATTAAATATTGACTCTTTTCGAACAAAATATAATCGACCATAGATTTCTCAAAGGTTGAAACAGAAGCAAATCAGCATTCTCGAACATTGTAGTCGAGAAAGAATGGCATCTGGTCTGTGGAGTGAGTAGAGATAGGTGAAAAAGAAAGTAAAACCAGCTTATTCAACTGGTTTTACACATAATGAGTAGCAAAAGGTTATCTCTTAAATAGAAGGATAGATACGCTACCTTGTGGCTTTGTTGTAGCAACGTTCAGGTCGTCCCACCGTACCGTAATTCAAATCAGCGGCTAACTCTCCAGTGGTAATCAAAAACTCAAGATAGCGTCGTGCTGTAGTTCGGCTTGCACCAATGCGTTCACCAGCCTCATCAGCCGTGATGTTCACCGAATCTGCGTGTTGAAAAATCGCGCGAATCTTATCGAGTGTTACGCCGTCGATCCCTTTAGGTAACGTCGATACTTTTGCAGAGTCTGCTTTAGCATTAGCTTGCAGCATCTTATCAACCAAACCTTGGTTCAAATCAGACACGCTTTCGAACTCTTGTAACTGTGACTGATACTTCTTCAGCGCGGCTTCCAAACGAGGAAACATGACTGGTTTTAATAGGTAATCCACCACGCCGCCGCGCATCGCTGTCTGTAAGGTGTCTACATCTCGCGCCGCGGTAATCAAAATCACATCACACCCTTGGTTGTTACCTCGAACGTGATTAAGAATATCGATCCCACTACCATCTGGCAGATACACATCTAATAGCACCAAATCTGGTTTTAAGATGTCCAATTGCATAAGCGCTTCAGACTGTGTAGTGGCAATGCCAACCACGTCAAAGCCTCCCATCTGTTCTAGATAGCGATGGTGAAGCTCTGCAATCGCAATATCATCTTCAATGACCATGACTCTCGTGATTGCGTTCATTTAAGTTCTTCCTTTAACCATTATTTTTCCGTCACGGTGATCTTAATAGATTCGCTCGTGCTCTATTGTTCTTCTTTCGGCAAATACACTGTCATGCGCGAGCCAAAGTCGTTGTTGTCGAACATTTCTAACTGCCCTTGATAGCGATCAGTGAGCTGCTTAACCAAATACAAGCCAACACCGCGGTTTTGTTTGGCTTTGCTCGACACCCCTTTATCAGTCAGCGCATCGGTTGCTAAGTGCTTGGGTAATCCACATCCTTTGTCTTCCACTTCCACGATGATCTCGTTGCCAAAATCACTGATAGAAACTTCAATCATTCGACGTGAAGGGACAATCTGCCCCTCTTGTTTTATCGCTGACATCGTCGCATCAAAAGCATTGTCAATCAGGTTACCAAGAATAGTGACAACATCATCAGCGTTCAGCCAACTTGGTAATGCCTCTAGCCTAGACCCCTCTTCAACTTTGAGTTCTAAGCCTATCTCTCGTGCGCGCTCGGTTTTGCCTAGCAACATGCCCGCAATCAGTGGATCTTTTACCGTTTCTCTCAAGAACTCGATAAGGCTTTGATAGTGCGCTGTTTCTTGCCCAATCAATTGCTGAACAGATTCCAACTCCCCCATCTGGATCAAGCCACTGATCGTGTTTAGCTTGTTCTTATGCTCGTGAGTTTGTGAGCGTAATAAATCGGCATATTCTTTGGTTTGCGAAAGCTGATCCGTTAAGTCGTTAATCTCATCGCGGAGTCGGAAACTCGACACCGCCCCAACCACTTCACCAGCAACAACAATCGGACTGCGGTTGGCAATGATCCGCTTATTGTTTAAATACAACTCAACATCGTGGTCGATGTCGCCTGTTGATAACAGCAGTTCTAAATCACTGCCTGCTAACACATCAGAAAGGCGCTGTTGATTGAGTGCTTTATCTCTATCGATGGATAAAATATCGCAGGCACTTTTGTTTATTGAGCGTAAGATACCGTTCTTATCGATACTTAAAATGCCCTCTTTAACAGTGCTCATGGTGACATCTAACTCAACATACAGTCGGCCTATCTCTTCAGGCTCAAAACCTAAAATAGCGCGCTGAAAACGACGAGATACATAACTCGAAATCAAAGCGTTGACCGCAACCACCAGCAACGCCATCACAATCAAAAAGGCCAAGTAAGGTTCGATTCGATCTTGCAAAGAATCCAATAGGTAACCAACTGACACGACGCCAATTATCTTCCCATTAGCGTCCTTAACGGCCGATTTACCACGAACCGAAAAACCTAATGAACCTTTAGCGGTTGAAACATAAGACTCCCCGAATACCAATGCTTTTTGATTGTCTCCGCCGCGCATTGGTTTACCGAGCCTATCGTCATATGGGTGAATCAAACGAACACCTTTTTCGTCACCAACAACAATAAACGCCGCGCCAATCAATTGAGTGAGGTTCCGGAATTTAGCTTGGGTTTCTTCAGGGAGGGTATGTGGGACGCCTTCAGGATTCAGTGTTCCTTTTTCTTCAATAATGCGCGTTACAAGGGGAGATTCCGAAAGAAACTCAGCCACACCCAACGCTTTCAACCCCATTTCTTGCTCTTGAGATTGTTTGATATAAGCAAAACCCGCCGCTGAAAGGATCAACAGCTCAACAAGGCCAGTTACCGTCATGATAATCAGCAACCTTTTTCGGAAGCTGATACTACTCCATCTCATATAAACCCGTCCCTAGTGCTCAGCAGGCCATGTTAACACTAAGTTAACCAGAGCACCTTTACGCCTATACGAATTTGTGACTATTGCTCAACTAAATAATTAACCAGATTATTAATTGATATTCCTTTACGTTGCTCGCCTCGATAAATCGTTCACTTTTAGAACGGATTAGTTAATAAACCCAAAAAATCGAATAAATATTGAGCTAGATCACTAAGCTTTTAGGTGTTTTTTAGGTTGTTTAAAATAAATACAATTATAATGGTTGCATATGAAGAAGTTTATCGTTGCCTAGCTATACGTTGCAATTTTAAGACAACGCTTTAAACCGGAATTTTGGTTAACAGAAAGGCAACAACTCTTCACCCACTGGACGTATCGATAAATAAAAGTTGCGTGCTCGCCGTTACAAATGATGAACAAACGGATTAAGTATTCTCCCCTATTCATCTCGCTATTTCACACTCGGCAGGCCAGACAACAAAGAGGTGACTGACAAAAGCAGCACCCAAGAATAAAGCATTGATGAGCAGGAAGTTTCGATCAGTGGCAACGTCCGACAGAAACAGGATAAAAAACATAACGTATTAACATTGTTGAAAAGGAAACCAGGCAATGAAACGCGATACTTTTGGAATCTGCCTCACAAAGGCTATGCTGTTCAAAAACTTACAATCTACTTTTACTCATGTCAGAGCATATGAGAAGAACGAGACATCCCCGCTCGACCTAAAAGTGTTGTTAGCTTTCCCGCAAATGTCAGGTAGAGATTTATTACAAACCATGCAAGGTTCAAAACAATTGGTGTGGCGTGCCGATCACCATTGCCCAAGCTTTAAATAGTACCAGTCCATTTGTAGTAACTTCTTCTATACTGAACTTAAAGAGCACGATTTGTCGTGCTCTTTTCGTTTCTTTGTCTATAACCGCTAAATCCTTAATAGCATTCACATAATGTTAACGAATGATTATGCTATTTGCTCATATGAGGTAATCTGTTCAAGACAAATGATGATCCCCCTGCTAACATTAGAGCTAATACTCTAATTTGGTAATTAATGCAGATGACCAAACCAAAATTCAGATACCTTGCACTCGCCAGTATGCTTCTCAGCACTATGGCTTCGCCAGGCTATGCAGCTCCACTCACTTTTTCTGAAGCGTGGCAAATACTCCAAGAGAACAACAACTCTCTTGCGGCTCAACAAGCTAACGTTGAGCGTTATCAACATCTCCAAAATGCAACAGGAAGCCTCAACCTGCCTTCAGTGACGCTAGGTGCTAACTACACTCACCTTGATAGTGATGTGACCATCAATGGTGAACAGTTCGCTGATAGCCTGAGTGGTGTACCATCTATTGGTCTTCCTGTTCCTCCTCAAATTATCAGTGCGCTTGGTGGCATTACCTCAACGATTACTGAGCAAGATATCTTCAGCTCTTCCATTCGTGCAGTGTGGCCAATTTTTACAGGTGGTCGAATTACCGCAGCACAAACCGCAGCTGAAGGTAAAAGCGAAGAAGCGCAAAGCCAACTGCTAATGGAAAAACAGGCTCGTTACGAAGACTTAAGCAAATATTACTTCTCAGTGATCTTAGCGGAAGATGTGGTGAAAACTCGCCAAGCCGTAGAAGCAGGCCTAACTCAACATCGTGATTTTGCCATTAAGCTTGAGCAGCAAGGGCAAATTGCACGAGTAGAACGCCTGCAAGCGGACGCCTCTCTGGATAAGGCAGTAGTTGAACGCACTAAAGCTGAGAATGATCTTAAAATTGCTCAATTAGCTCTTACCCAAATTCTAGGTCAAAGCCAAAGCGTTGAACCTTCAGAGCAACTGTTTATCAACAAGAACCTGCCCCATATGGATGTGTTCATTGATCAAACACTCATGACCTACCCTGGTCTTAAGATTCTGGATGCGAAAGAGAAACAAGCAAGCAGTTTAATCAAAGCTGAAAAAGGCAAATATTACCCAGAGGTTTATCTTTACGGAGATTACAGTCTCTATGAAGACGATTCACTCGCCAGTGAAATGAAGCCAGACTGGTTAGTCGGCATTGGTGTCAACGTACCGCTACTCGACACCTCTGGTCGTTCAGACAAAGTGGCTGCTGCGCACAGCGCGGTATCTCAAGTTAAATTCCTAAAGTCACAAGCCAAACAAGATTTAACCGTATTGGTACAAAAGACCTACCTCGAAGCAAACCAAGCGATTGAAGAGGTTCAAGGCCTTAATTCTAGCTTGTCATTAGCTCAAGAAAATCTACTACTTCGTAAAAAAGCGTTCACTCAAGGGCTTTCTAACTCGTTAGAAGTGGTTGATGCAGAGTTATACCTTGCGAGCATCAAAACACAGCAATCTGCTGCGCGATTCAAATACCTTATCTCTCTCAACAAGCTATTAGCGCTAACCAGCGAAATGAACGCTTACTCGAGTTACTTAACTTCTTCTGTTACGTCTGATTTCGACTCAAAAACAGACACCGCTAGCCAGTCAAAAGGATAATTCATGAAACCTATTAAGCCTCTTCTTCTATCTATAGTTGGTATCGGCATTGTTGGCTGGGTCGGATACAGTTTTTACCAAGCGTACCAACCTCAACCAGTTAAGCTTCAAGGTCAAATTGATGCACAGCAATACAGCATCTCTTCGAAAGTACCCGGCCGTATTGACGAGGTATTTGTGCGCAAAGGCGACTCTGTTGAGAAAGGTGAATTGATCTTCTCCCTTCTAAGCCCAGAGATTGACGCAAAGTTAGAGCAAGCAAAAGCAGGTCAAAAAGCCGCTGGTGCACTGGCTCAAGAAGCAGAAAATGGTGCTCGTACTCAGCAAATTCAAGCCGCTAAAGACCAATGGTTGAAAGCCAAAGCAGCCGCAGACTTAATGGACAAAACCTACCAACGAGTAAACAACCTTTACAACGATGGCGTCGTTGCAGAACAAAAACGTGATGAAGCCAAAACACAGTGGCAAGCTGCTAAATACACAGAAAGCGCGGCTTTCCAAATGTATCAGCTAGCACAAGAAGGGGCTCGCGATGAAACCAAAGTGGCTGCCGCTCAAAAAGCATTAATGGCCGCTGGCGCGGTAGCTGAAGTCGAAGCCTACGCAAAAGACACACAAATCCACAGCTGGTTCAGCGGTGAGGTTTCTCAAGTGCTGCTTAGTAGCGGAGAACTGGCACCACAAGGTTTCCCAGTCGTGACCGTGATCGATACGAAAGATGCATGGGCGATACTCAATGTACGTGAAGACATGCTCAAGCACTTTGAGAAAGGCTCACAGTTTGAAGCTTACCTGCCCGCTTTAGATAAGTCGCTGACTTTCCAAGTGACGAACATTGCGGTGATGGGTGATTTCGCAACTTGGCGTTCAACAGATGCAGCACAAGGCTTTGACTTACGTACATTTGAAGTAGAAGCACGCCCAGTTGATACAAACGAAACACTGCGTATGGGTATGAGCCTTGTGGTTGAGCTTTAGGTGACATATGTCTGCTAATTCTCACTTACCAGAACATCACAAAACGATAAACAGCTTACTTCGACAGTGGGCGATAGTCCGTAAAGACAAGTGGTTGTTGTCGTGCTTAACTTGGATACCTTTGCTACTTGCTGCAAGTATCTGGCTGATCTTTTCACAAGGTATCGCTCGTGATTTGCCTGTTGCAGTGATTGACCTAGAACACAGCCAAATTTCGCAGCAGTTTACTCGCTTAGTCGATGCCTCACCTACCCTGCAGGTCACTCAGAAATACAGCTCCGCAAGTGAAGCAGCAAAAGCCATGATAGAGCGTGATATCTACGGCTACGTTGTTATACCTAGACACTTTGACCGAGACCTTTATCTTGGGCTAAACCCGCAGGTTTCCGTGTTCTACAACAGCCAATTTATATTGATTGGTAAACTGGTGAACTCGGCTCTGTTGCAAGCTCAAGGCACGTTCAACGCCCAACTTGAAGTGATTAAACAGCTTTCCCACGGAGATACCACGGTAAAATCCGCCTTGGGGCAAGCTGTCACCGTTCAAAGCCAGATCACTCCGCTGTTCAACAAGAACACTAGCTATGCTCAATTCTTGGTATCTGCGGTTATTCCTGCTTTATGGCAAATCATGATAGTGGTAGGAACGATTTTAGTACTCACTGCAAATGTGCGAGCTCGTGGGCTAAAAGCGTGGTTATCGCATTCTCCGGTTAAGTCCCTAGCATTAACACTCACCCCTTATGTTGTTCTGTTTTTAGCGTTCGGTATTGCGTTTAGCTTTTGGTTCTATCGACTTTTAGAGTGGCCATTTAACGGCAGCTTTATGGCATTAACCATTGCACAGTTACTAACGGTTATTAGTTGTATCATTATGGGTTGCTTGTTCTTCTTTTTGACGCTTGACCCAGCAAGAGCAATGAGCTTTGCAGGTGCTTTCACAGCGCCAAGTTTTGCGTTTATGGGGATCACCTTCCCTGTCACAGACATGAACACGGCAGCCCAAGTTTGGAGAAGTCTATTGCCTGTTAGTCATTACATCGAAATACAAACGGCTCAGTCCAGTTACGGCGTGAGCGCTGCGCAATCGCTGATGAACCTCACTTCAATGTTTTGGTATGTTATTCCTGCTTTTGTAGTGATCTTATTGATTAAAAAGCACTTAGCGCAAGCAGCACAGTCAACACAAGCAGAGCATAAAGGAGTAAATCAATGAGCTTTACTCAATTGCTGAAGCAAGAACTCCTGGCGGTTCTGCGTAACCCAGTAGTATTACTGACCGTGTTTGGTGGTGTGGTCTTTTACTCATTCTTGTACCCTTTGCCTTACGCCAATCAAGTACCCCAACAATTGAAAGCGTCCGTTGTAAACCTAGACAAGAGCCAAAGCAGCTACCATTTAGAGCGAATGGTCGATGCGACCTCTCAAATTGATTTGGTTCGCCGTGACTCCACTATCGCAGACGCTAAACAGGCTGTACTCAATCAAGAAATTGGTGGGTTCATCGTCATTCCTGAAAACTTCTATAAAGATCTACTTCTTGGGAAAAGCCCAACACTCTCTTATGCGGGTGATGCATCTTACTTCCTAGTGTATGGCACCATAGTTGAGGGACTTGCAAAGGCAGGCGGCACGTTAGCCGCACAAGTTAAGGTGAGTCACTTGTTAGTTGAAGGTGTACCTTTAGAATCCGCAGCCAAAGGCTACAGCGCATTTAGCTTAAATTTAAAACCTACTTTCAATAGTCGAATGGGATATATCGATTACGTCGTTCCCGCTGTCTTTGTATTGATCCTTCAGCAAACCCTAGCCATGGCATCAGGGTTGGTTGGTGCAACGCAAAATGCTCAATCCACATTCGGCTATTGGAGCAGAGTTCATCCAACCAAACTAATCCTTGCTCGCTGTTGCACCTTAGTAGGCATCTACTACTTATTATCGATGTACTACTTCGGCGCCAGCTTTTCGATGTACGGGATTAACCTACTCGCCTCAATCTCACAGATTTTAACCTTGTTACTGCCCTTCTTATTGGCCAGCTGTTTGGTTGGCATTTTTATCGGTGAGTTAGTGCCACGAAGAGAGTTAGTCACGGTTGTGGTGTTAATCAGTTCAATGCCACTGATCTTCTCTTCAGGTTTTATCTGGCCGATTGAAATGATGCCTGAATGGTTGGTACTGTTATCACAACTGTTTCCAAGCACACCTGCTATCCAAGGTTTCTTAGCGCTGAATCAGATGGGCGCTTCGTGGCAAGAGGTCGCATCTCAATGGACACTGTTATGGGGACAAGTTGTACTTTGGGGTTCGTTGCTTGCACTGAAGCTCTACCACAAGTCGAGCAAAAGCATCGTTAACCGCACTACCGATAATAGCCTTTGAGTGGTTTAGCTCATCGCAACCATAAAAAGCTCTGATAAAGGGCTTTTTTAAGGTTCATCGCGGATTAGCGGGAACTAAAAACAAAAACGGTAGTAAGTGATATGGTTTAGTCGCCAAACAAAAATCATACACAAACTACCGTTTTCATGCCGA
>NZ_VTYC01000039.1:0-53756 GCF_013114115.1 Vibrio sp. 070316B
ATAAAGCTAATCAAGCGAATGGGATATGGGTATCGAGATACAGACTACTTCTTCTTGAAGATAAAAGCGGCTTTCCCCGGAAAGCCGCGATGAACCTTTTTTATACTTATAGCTTAAGCCAAATACTGCTCTTACATTCTCGATCTCAAATCGACCTTAATATCGCTTCGCTAGATTCTTCGATTAAGTCCAAAACCAGTTCGAACCCATCACCCTCCCCATAATACGGATCAGGAACTTCTTGATACTGCGATTCACCGAAGCTTAGAAACAACGCCAGTTTGTATTGCAAGTGTGCCGGACATTGGCTCATTAAGTCGGTCAAGTTAGCTCTATCTGCTGCGAGTATTAAGTCAAACTCTTCAAAATCATTTGCGACGACTTTTCGTGAAGTAATGCCTTTAAAGCTATAGCCTCGCTTCTCTCCTGCCGCTTTAGAGCGTGAATCCGGCGGATTGCCTTGATGGAAACCAATCGTCCCTGCAGAGTCGACTAGAACATCAATATTGAGCTGCTGTGCCTTCTTTCGTAATACCGCTTCACCTGTTGGCGAGCGACAAATATTCCCCATACAAACCACGAGTATCTTTTTCATCCGTAATCACCTGTTCTTCCGATGGTTTTTGCTATCGTTAAGTTAGGCTATGATAAGCGCAATCACAACTTAAAAGGATTTGTTATGTCGACTGAAGACAACAAAGAACAACGTCATAAAGCAAGACAACAGAAAGTTAAAGAACAAGTCGATGCTCGTGTCGCTGCAGCTCAAGAAGTAAAAGGCCTGTTACTGGTCATCACTGGTAATGGTAAAGGCAAATCGACCTCAGGCTTTGGTACCATAACTCGCGCAGTAGGCCACGGTAAGAAATGTGCGGTTGCTCAGTTTGTTAAAGGCACTTGGGATAACGGCGAAAAGAATGTCCTGCAAAAGCTAGATGTTGAATTTCAGGTGATGGGCACTGGTTTTACCTGGGAAACGCAGAACAAAGCGCAAGATATTGAAGCAGCACAACGCGTATGGAGAGAGTGTAAACGCATGCTGGCTGACGAATCGATTGATGTGATTCTATTTGATGAGCTGACTTACATGGTGAGCTACGGTTACATTGAGCTAGATGAAGTCGTTGAAGCGCTTAACAACCGTCCGAAGATGCAATCAGTGATCATTACAGGCCGTGGTGCACACCGCACACTAACTGAAATGGCAGACACCGTATCAGAGGTACGTAACGTAAAACACGCATTTGAATCTGGTGTTAAAGCGCTACAAGGCGTTGACTGGTAATCACCTTCAACCAGAGCTCCCGGACTCGGTCATTCTTCCCTCTCGAGGATAACAACCACTAGGCCGTTATGCCCTTGAGCAAAGGACAACTGCCTATAGTCATTCTCTAGAGCGAGGGACGAGTGTCATAGGGAATCTCTCTTGAGTATTACCTATGCCAAAATAAAAAGCGCCATTCCTACAATAGGAATGGCGCTTTTTATATTTAGCGAGTAATCGTTAGTTAAAGAAACCTTTCAATAAACCGTCTACGGCTTCTTTGGTCTTCTCATCTTTAATCTTGTCCGTTAGCTTGTTAACACCACGGTCAATCTCTTTCTGTGCTTTTTGCTTCAATACATCATCAAAAACAAGTGCAAATTTCGGGTCAGCCCATTGGCCTGTCACCTTAATCGGAATCGTCACATCTTTCAGGTCATCAATACTCTTACCGCCCTGACCTTCTAATGAGCCAACAATCGATGTTCTTACTAAGAAATCTACCGTTTCATTAATGAAGTTAGCTTTACCTTGACCTGTCACGCGAAGTAGTGGTGATTGTGCCGACAAGTCATTGGTTGAAACCCAACCTTTATCAACCTTAAGTGTCGCTTTCATCGCACTAAAGTCAGTCTTTTTAGCTTCATTTGTGCTTTCAACTTTCTCGCCTTTGATCTTCGCGTAATTCTCACGAATCAGTTGTGCAACGTTGATACCGTTAACCGCACCATCTTCAAAGTTAATCGCGATAGTACCAACTAGGTTCTTTTTGATTCCTGTCGGAGTCAGGCTCTTACCTTTCACATTAACATCGATATTACCCGTACCTTCAAGCATATCGTTACCGGCAACATCAACCAGCAATGGCTGAACTTTCACCCCTTTAATTCTCTTCTTAGCAGTGTAAGTCGCCGGTGTTTTACGAGCGTCTAGCTTTGCTGTTGCAGAGATAGAACCTTGGTAAAGGTTTGATGTGAATGAAGTTAATTCAGCAACACCGCGGTTAACAGAGAATGCCGTTTTAACATTCTGCATTTTCGCATTGTTTGCTTTGAACTTATCGATCGTGATATCACCTTTCACATCAAGCGTTTTCAACGCAGATAGGTCAGGTTCAACTTCTTTCGCTGGTGCTGAGCTGCCTGACTTTGACGTTGAGCCACCAGCAGAACCAGAAGGCGCCGTGCTCGCAGTTTCTGTTGAACTACCTAAACCTAGGAACTCGTCTAAATCAATATTCGGGCTATGAAGCGAGAAACGAACCTTTGGTATGTCTGACAGAGTAACGTCGGCTTTACCGTCTAATGCAATAGAGTTAGCTTGTAGCTTCTCTAGCACAAAGCTCAAATGGCTCTTCGTTAGATCAAAGCTAAGATCAGACAACATGTCGACTTTCATTGGTGACTGAGGAAGCGTGTCACCCTTGAACGTAGAGTCTAACGTTAACTTGTTCAGTATCACTTTTGAAATTGCATTATCAACCGTCAGCTCACCGCCACCTTTCAGATCTAAATCTAGACCAGCAGCTTTACCAACCACAGCGTAAGTCAGTTGGTTAACCTTATCGAACTCAAACGTATCTAAACCAAGCTTTACGGAGTCAATTGACGTCGTTGGGTCATTAAACTTAGCGTTTAGGTCGATATTACGTAGCGCATAGCTTGCAAAGCCTTCGGCAAGTTTGAACTCAGCGCTACCGTTGGCTGAGAATTTTTGCTGGTTGTTCTCACCAGACGCAGCAAAAGTTGCCGTAGTCCATGTGTCTACTGCGAACTCAGATAGGTTCAAAGACACATCGTAGAGCTTAGTGAAAGAACCGGCTTGCTTGTCGTCCATTTCAAATAGTGCGTTTGAAATGGTTACGCCTGCTAGATTAATCGTCCAGCCAGATGTCTCTGCTGTGCTTTGCTCTTGTGGAGCCTGCGCAGACTCAGACGTTGTATCAGCTGCTGGTGCCGACGCATCAGATGTAGATGCTTGCGTCAGCGCATCAATATTTTTACGGCCATCTTTAAGCGTTTCTAAGTAGAATTCAGCGCCATCTAGAGTGATGTTGCCGATCTCTAGTTGGTTGCTAAATAGCGGAGTAACCGAAACGTCAACGCCAACGGTATCAACCTTAAATAGGTTAGGTTGGGTGAACCCTTCTGGGTTGCGTAATTCAGTTTGACCAAGTTCGAAGCCAATAGATGGGAAGAATTGCCAGCTGATATCACCCTCGATCACTAGCTCAAGGCCGGTGTGCTTCTGGGCTTGTTCGACAATTAATGGCTTAAATTGGTTGGGATTCACTAACAGCACTAGTGCCAAAATTGCCGCAACAACAATAAACACTGGCACAGCTATGAAAATGAGTAGTTTCTTCATCCGCATATTCCTTGCTTAGATTCCAAAAGAAAGTGGCACTATAAAAGTGCCACTGATTCGGTAAAAAATAAAGCTAAGTGAGTCACTTAGGCAAAACTTTTATTCGATTAAGACTTCAACAACTTCGCAATGTGCGCTTTTAGTACATCAATCGCGATACGGTTTTTACCACCACGAGGAACGATGATGTCTGCATGTTGTTTTGAAGGCTCGATAAACTGCATGAACATTGGACGTACTGTTTCTTGGTATTGCTTTAGTACTGTATCCATTGTGCGACCACGCTCTTCAACGTCGCGCTTAACACGGCGTAGTAGACAGATGTCTAGTGGTGTATCCATGAACACACTTGCGTGCATTAGGTTACGAAGACGTGGGTCTGTTAATAGCAGAATACCTTCTAAAATGATCACTTTCTTAGGAGTAAGTGTAGTCGTTTCAGAAGTACGTGTGTGTTCTGTGTAGCTGTACTCTGGTACTTCTACAGCATTGCCGCTCATCAGCTGCTGTAAATGCTCACATAACAGATCATGGTCCAGTGCATTTGGGTGATCGTAGTTAGTTTTAACACGCTCTTCCATACTCAAGTGGCTTTGGTCGCTGTAATAGCAATCTTCCGTGATAACACCAATTTGATGGTCGCCTACTTTTTCGCGCAGCTCATTATAAATCGTACTAGCAATCAGACTTTTTCCTGAAGCTGAAGCGCCAGCGATACCTACGATGACACATTGATTATTATCAGACATTATTTTGCACCCGATATGGTTTGGTGGTGGGAATAGATAAACCGCCTGATTATAGGGGCTAAAGCACCGAGATTCTAGTCGCCATTTTAGCAAATTGCAGTCAAATTGATGATCTCAATACATTTACTTAAGACAATCGTTTGCTTTCAAATAACTTGCCTACAACTATTTGCACAGGCTTGCCAACTACCTAACCAAAAAACGATAGTTGTGCAAAAACCACGGGCTGTTTATCTAAACCACTCATTATCTATACCGCGTTGAGGTTCGCGCTTACTATTCAACCATAGAAAAGTTGATCGCTTCTGGTCGCGCTTTACCCGTCCAAAACATTTTAGCCGCGACATTTTCAGCAAGCTCAAGGTAGTGACGTGTATGTTCGCTATCAGGGCGACGCACTACCGTCGGGCAACCGGCATCGATGTCTTCGCGAACATCAATATGCAGTGGGATTTGCGCTAAGATATCGAGGTAGAACTCTTCAGACATAGCCTCTGCGCCACCAGCGCCAAAGATATGCTCTTTCTCACCACAGTGACTACATATATGGTAGCTCATGTTTTCAACTAAGCCTGCTACAGGCACACTCACTTTATCGAACATCGCGACACCTTTACGTGCGTCTGCTAATGCTAGATCTTGAGGAGTAGTCACAACCACCGCACCGGTTACTGGGATCTGCTGAGATAGAGTTAACTGGATATCACCTGTGCCCGGTGGCATATCGATAACCAGGTAATCCAATTCTGGCCATACCGTTTCATTCACAAGCTGACCTAGCGCTTTTGCCGCCATTGGACCACGCCAAATCGCAGCGTCATCTTTCGATACAAGGTAACCAATTGAATGCGTGAAAATACCGTGCGCTTCGATTGGCATCATCCACTTATTGTTTTGCACTTCTGGCTTCGCATCTAGTTGTCCTAGCATCATAGGAACCGATGGGCCGTAGATGTCCGCATCCAATAAACCGACTTTTGAGCCTGACTTAGATAAAGCCAGCGCAAGGTTAACGGAAGTCGTTGATTTGCCCACCCCGCCCTTGGCAGAAGTGACAGCAATAATATTCTTCACGCCTTTAAGTGGCGTTGATACCGTCGTTTCAAGTGCCGATGGCTTGACCTTCACTTCAAATTGAAAAGCACTCACAAGCTTTTGTTCAATCTGAGCGTTCATCCAATTTTCCAGGTCAACAGCAAGCTGATTCGCAGCGAAAGGCAAAGTAATAACAAACGATCCACGAGGATCAACAGAGACAATGTTTTGGTGTAGCGCCCACTCTGGGATGAGGATTGGTGACTCAAACTCATTCAACCATGAACAGAAATCTTGCTTCGAAGTAAAGTTACGCATTGGGGCTCCTTTTTTTATTTATGCTATCACCCACGAGATGAAGACTGAACCCCTAAAAAACTAGGGGAATCCTTTGTCTGATACCTTGGCGTATCACACGTTATAAAGTAGTATTACCAATCAAATTTATACCTATCAAAAAAGCGAATTATTAAGTATGGCAACTGATCCAAGACAACTTTTGGTAACTTGTGCGCTTCCGTACGCTAACGGCTCTATTCACCTTGGTCATATGCTTGAGCATATCCAAGCTGATATCTGGGTTCGATACCAGCGTCTACGTGGCAACACTGTAAACTTCATCTGTGCTGACGATGCTCACGGCACGCCAATTATGCTTAAAGCTCAACAGATGGGTATCACGCCAGAAGAGATGATCGCTGCTGTTAGTGAAGAGCACCAAAAAGACTTCGCTGGCTTTGATATCAGCTTTGATAACTACCACAGCACACACAGCGACGAGAACCGTGAACTGGCTTCTCACATCTACCTAGAACTTAAAAAGAACGGTTTCATTTCTAGCCGTACTATTTCTCAGCTTTTCGACCCTGAGAAAGAGATGTTCTTACCAGACCGTTTCGTAAAAGGTACTTGCCCTAAGTGTAAGTCAGAAGACCAGTACGGTGATAACTGTGATAACTGTGGTGAGACATACAGCCCAACTGAGCTAATCGATCCTAAGTCAGCAGTTTCTGGCGCAACTCCAGTAATGAAAGACTCTGAGCACTTCTTCTTCGATCTACCTCAGTTTGAAAGCATGCTAAAAGAGTGGACACGTTCTGGCTCACTGCAAGCTGAAACAGCAAACAAAATGCAAGAGTGGTTCGAGTCTGGTCTACAACAATGGGACATCTCTCGTGATGCACCATACTTTGGCTTCGAGATCCCAGGCGAAAAAGACAAGTTCTTCTACGTATGGCTAGATGCACCAATCGGCTACATGGGCTCATTCAAGAACCTATGTGACAAGCGCGACGATCTAGACTTTAACGAGTACTGGAAGAAAGACAGCACCGCTGAGCTTTACCACTTCATCGGTAAAGACATCGTTTACTTCCACAGCCTATTCTGGCCGGCAATGCTAGAAGGTTCTGGTTTCCGTAAGCCAAACAACGTATTCGTACACGGCTACGTGACTGTAAACGGCGCGAAGATGTCTAAGTCTAAAGGCACATTCATTAAAGCAAGTACGTACCTAAATCACCTAGACCCTGAGTGTCTACGTTACTACTACGCTGCGAAACTAAACAGCCGTATCGATGATCTTGACCTTAACCTTGAAGACTTCACTCAACGTGTAAACGCTGACGTAGTAAACAAGATTGTTAACTTAGCTTCTCGTAACGCTGGCTTCATCACTAAGCGCTTCGAAGGCAAGCTAGCCGCTGAATTTGCAGAACCAGAGCTATACAACGAATTCGTTGCTGCTGCAGAGCGTATCGGTGAGCTATACGAAACTCGTGAATTCAGCCGTGCTATCCGTGAAATCACAGCACTAGCAGATAAAGCGAACCAGTACATCGACGAAAAAGCACCTTGGGTTCTTGCAAAAGAAGAAGGTAAAGAGAAAGAGCTTCAAGAAGTTTCTTCTGTTGGTATCAACCTATTCCGCGTCCTAATGGCTTACCTGAAACCAGTGATGCCTGAACTTGCGGCTCGCACTGAAGCTTTCCTAAACGAAGAGCTAACGTGGGAAGGTGTTGCTACTCCGCTAACTGATCACGAGATCACTAAGTTCAAAGCGCTATTTAGCCGTATTGATCCTAAGAAAGTGGAAGCGATGATTGAGTCTTCTAAAGAAGACGCAGCAGCAGAAATGGCAGCTAAAGAGAAAGCAGAAGCTGAGAAAGAAAAAGCAAGCCAAACAGAGCTAGACAAAGAACCAATCGCTGAAGAGATTGAATTTGACGCGTTCGCAGCCGTTGATATGCGTATTGCTCGTATCATCTCTTGTGAAGAAGTGCCAAAAGCGAACAAACTACTGAAGTTCCAACTGGACATCGGTGGTGAGACTCGCCAAGTATTCTCTGGCATCAAGTCAGCATACAAACCTGAAGAGCTAGAAGGCAAGCTAACTGTTATGGTTGCAAACCTAAAACCTCGTAAGATGAAGTTTGGTATGTCTGAAGGCATGATCCTAGCAGCAGGCCCTGGCGGCAGCGACCTATGGATCCTTGAGCCACACGAAGGTGCTCAACCTGGTATGCGTGTAATGTAATTCTGGCGTCTGTCAGATAAAGCATTCATTGCCAAATCCCTGATGTAACTTAACTTGAAAGAGTTAATAGCATCGGGGTTTTTTTATATCTACCGAAAATCGGCGTTCTCTGTTAGAGTCGCCGTCAACTATGCTAAGTAAAGTATGACAAGGTTATCGGCAGCAATACGCCGTTTGAAGCCGCTTTACTCTCTAAACCTTTTAGGACACCTCTGTGACTAACAACGAAATCTTGCGTCGTATTCAACACGCACTAAACCTTAAGAACGCACAAATCATCAAAGCTATCGAGCAAGCGGATGTGACTGTTGCCCACGACCAAGTGATTAACTGGCTAAAAGCGGATAACGATAAGTCATGCTCTAAGATGAAAGACAAAGAGTTAGCGGTATTCCTAAATGGTTTCATCAACCTTAAGCGCGGTAAAAAAGAAGGGGCTCAGCCAAAGCCTGAAGTTGCACTTACCAACAACATGATTTTCATGAAGCTACGTATTGCGTTGAACATGAAAGCAGAAGACGTGCTCGACGTATTAGAAGTGGTGGGTATCAGCCTAAGTAAGTATGAGATTGGCGCCTACTTCCGCAAGCCAGAGAACAAAAACTACAAAGTGTGTGAAGACCAATTGCTTTGTGATTTTCTAAATGGCGTTCAATTTACTCACCGTCCAGACTCAGAAGAGTTTGCGGGTTAAATAACAATCGACCAAGTTAACCAGACTCTTAATAAATAAAAAGCGGCGAGATAATTGAATTATCTCGCCGCTTTTCTTTGTTCTTACTTTAGAAACTGACTAAGTTAACCAAAAAGATTAGCTGTCGTCTTCCGTAAAGTTTGTTGGTAACGTCGTTTTCATTTCGTTCCAGATCTGTGCACTTGCGATACCGTAATTACGAATAACCAAAGGCAAGTTTTCACGTTGACCGCTCTCACAGATAACGAACAACTCTTTGTAAAACTCCATAGCCAAGCGACGAGCTTCAGGATTAGAGAAGTAGTAGCTACCAATACGATCATAGAGCTTACGTACACCGTTAAAGATCAGACCGTAAATCTGGTTACCTGAATGGAACGCCAAACGTTGGAACAGCATGTAGTCGTAAAAGTTGAATGTCTTCGCGATCAAGATCGTTTGACGTTTTGCTTCATCTTTCTCTGTGTCTTCTTTTACTGCTTGCTTAATTTTGTCTGCATACGGAGAAGATTCTAAGAACTCATCCCACGTAGGTGCCGCAAGTAGCGCTTCACACGATTCAATCACATTACTGATTGTACGCTCTGAAGCCTCTTTATTTGCTTTGAATGCATAACGCATGAAAATCGGGCTGATATTAGTACGAGCAGCAAGCAGGTCTTCTACCATCTTGCTTGCGTTATCAACATCCAGCGTCATTAGCGTATCAAGGATATGAAGGCCTGATGTCTCCATAAACTGGTTAACTTTAGTTGGTTTACCATGTTGGATTGTTAACCAACCATCACGAGCAAGACGTTGTAGTACTTCACGAAGCGTAGTACGTGTAACACCAATTAGCTCAGAAAGCTCACGCTCTGCTGGCAAGATAGAACCTGGAGGGAAACGGCCATTCCAAATACTTTCAATGATATACTTTTCTGCAAATCCTGCCGGGCTCTTCGCCTTAATGACCATCTACACTTCAATCCAATTAAATTATTTTCTTCTAATTTACTCATCATACCACTAGTAAAGGCGAGCGGAAACACCCTCAAAAATTTTACTCCCCCAAAACACCAGTAGAGCTAAAGCTCTAAAGTTAAGCTCATGTTTCCGTCCAAGGTTTGCAAAGCAAGTCTATATAAATCAGCATTTCAACAAATAATTAACACAATAAATTCACTTTAAAATCAACGACATTGGTCATATTTTCAAAGCTATCAAATTGCAATATTAAGTTGTAATAATCATATATAAACCGTCTTTATTCTGTAAATTTCAATCATTTCGCTGAAATATTGATTCTAGTCGGTTTTTATCACATTTTAAGTGGTATGCTTCCGCTACTTTGATCGCGTTTCTCACACAAAAAAGAGGTATTTTAGGTGCTACAGGGCTTTTCCTGTTGACTAAATGTTATCTAAGAGTAGAGTTGCGCTCAAAAATAAGCAGTGCTTGAGTTTCTAAGGGAGTGACTTGGCAAGACCACAGAACGTTACATGGAATGTAGTTTTTCTAAGTCACTGTTAGTTATAGTTTTTAACACTTTCTATAGCTCGATTCTCAAAATGTTGTATTGCTTGTCTATTCATAATCAACATAAAAGAGTATTAACATGCCGATGTCTCTCGGAAACGCTTTTATCAAGAATTTCCTTGGTAAAGCTCCTGATTGGTATAAACTTGCCATCATTTCCTTTTTAATCATCAACCCGTTTGTTTTCTTCCTAGTTGACCCATTTGTTGCGGGCTGGCTATTGGTGGTTGAGTTTATTTTCACCCTAGCTATGGCTCTCAAGTGCTACCCTCTTCAACCGGGTGGCTTATTGGCAATTCAAGCCGTTGCGATTGGCATGACCAAACCTGAAATGGTTTATCATGAGCTGCAAGCAAACCTTCCAGTATTACTCTTATTAGTATTCATGGTTGCCGGCATTTACTTCATGAAAGAACTTCTTCTGTTCATTTTCACGAAGATACTGCTCGGCATTCGTTCTAAGATCATGCTTTCTGTTGCGTTCTGTGTTGCAGCAGCATTCCTATCAGCTTTCCTAGATGCACTAACTGTAATCGCAGTTGTGATCAGCGTGGCTGTGGGCTTCTACTCGATTTACCACAAAGTTGCATCGGGCAAAGGCTCTAACTCTGCACACGACCATACTCACGATGAAGAAATCTCTGAACTAACTCGTGAAGACTTAGAAGACTACCGTGCTTTCTTACGTTCGCTACTGATGCACGCTGGCGTAGGTACTGCGCTAGGTGGTGTAATGACCATGGTTGGTGAACCACAAAACTTAGTTATCGCGAAACAAGCAGGCTGGGAATTCGGTGAGTTTATTATCCGTATGCTTCCTGTAACATTGCCTGTTTTCTTCTGCGGCATTCTAACTTGTGCGCTTGTCGAGAAATTCAAAGTATTCGGTTATGGCGCCAAGCTGCCAAACAACGTTCGCCAAATCCTAGTTGAGTTTGACAACAAAGAACGTGAAAACCGAACTAAACAAGATGTTGCAAAGCTTTGGGTTCAAAGTGCAATCGCAGTTTGGCTTATCGTTGGCTTGGCACTTCACGTTGCTGAAGTTGGTTTAATTGGTCTTTCAGTTATCATTTTAGCGACTGCGTTTACAGGTGTAATCGAAGAGCACTCTATGGGTAAAGCTTTTGAGGAAGCGCTACCATTTACTGCGCTTCTTGCTGTGTTCTTCGCTGTCGTTGCAGTAATCATCGACCAAGCACTATTCAAGCCAGTAATCGATGCGGTTCTTCACGTTGAAGATAAAGGTGCTCAGCTTGCCCTATTCTATGTGGCCAACGGTATTCTATCGATGGTTTCAGATAACGTGTTCGTAGGTACGGTTTACATCAACGAAGTGAAAACAGCGTTGGTTGAAGGCATTATCACTCGCGACCAGTTCGACCTGCTTGCTGTTGCTATCAACACAGGTACTAACCTACCTTCAGTTGCAACACCAAACGGTCAAGCTGCGTTCTTATTCCTATTAACGTCTGCACTTGCGCCGTTAATTCGACTGTCTTACGGCCGCATGGTAATCATGGCGCTGCCATACACTATCGTGCTGGCATTGGTTGGCCTTGCAGGCATCGTATACTTCGTGGAACCGATGACGGCATGGTTCTATGACGCAGGTTGGATCATTCAGCGCACCGGTGAAGCGGTTGCTCCAGTGATCTCTGGTGGTCACTAAGCTACACACTGTGTCGCAAAGCACAAAATGTGTAACTCACTAATCAAAAATATTAGTTGATTAGGAAACTTATCCAAGATAAAAAGCTCTGAGTATTCAGGGCTTTTTTATTTTATAGACGGGATTTAATTCGTGAACTTTTTTGTAATGCTCAAAGACTTCTCTAAGGGACGTTTATCTTGGCTTTTACTGCTAGCATTTATCGTATTTTTTGAGGCTTGTGCGCTGTTCTTTCAGCATGTCATGATGCTTGGCCCTTGTGTTATGTGTATTTATGAGCGTGTGGCAATGCTAGCTATTGGTGTCGCAGCCATGATAGGTGCTATCGCCCCGGACAATCCAATCTCGCGCTGGCTTGGCCTTGCTGGCTGGGGTTTTGGCGCATACAAAGGTTTAACGTTGGCTTTGGAGCACGTTGATTACCAGTTCAACCCGTCTCCATTTGCAACCTGTGACCTGTTCGTGACCTTCCCTAGCTGGGCACCTTTAAACCAATGGGCTCCGTGGATGTTTGAAGCCTACGGTGACTGCAGCAAGGTCGTGTGGCAGTTCTTGTCGCTTTCTATGCCGCAATGGCTTGTCATTATCTTTGCAGGCAACTTAGTGGCGTTCGGTTTCGTGGTCATTTCTCAATTCGTTAAATCCAAAAACAGCTAGGGCGCGTTGACCTTTCGTGGTTAAATTTTGTTCGGATGGGGGCGCCTAGTCAAAAGCGTTTTAATCGCGGCGAGGGAGAAGTAGCCTAGTCATTCTAAGCAAATCTCCCTCAACAAAGAGTAAAGCGTTTTTAGTCGAACCCTTCGGGCAGCGTTTGCTGGTCATTTCTACTGCGTTATCGGCTTCTCATGTAGACTAGCTACACATCAAAGCCTCTGCCTTGTATAAATCCCCAGCAATTCGCTGCAAAATCAGCTCAAAAGATCAACTCGCCCTAGTCACTCACGCTTTACAAAAACTAAAAAGTCGACCTTAGGGTCGACTTTTTGTTATCCAATCTTTGTCGTTTTCTAAAGAACAGCGCGCTTGAAACGATTAACTGTTCTTGCCACAGCATTGCTTGAATTTTTTACCGCTTTCACACGGACAAGCATCGTTACGACCGATATCTTTAAACGGATTCACGCTCTGAGATTTATTGCCCAGCATTGCTTCATCAGCGGCTAGTGCAACTTCTGAAATCATCAAGTCGACTTGACCGACAAGATCTGCAAGCGCAGGCGGGTTCTTTAGTCCAGCCGCCACCATTTGCTGTTGAGTTTGCTCTTCATCAATCGCGAGCATCAATGTCGTCAGCAGAGCTTGAAGCATACGTAACGTGCCGTCAGCAACACTTACGGTTTGCCATTGCTCTTCTACGGTTGGCCAGACCATCATGAAACCTTCCGCGAAATCAGCGAATTGTTCAGTAAAGTCACCTTCAGAAAACACATCTGTCAGTAAGTATTCACTACGCTGAATGAGGTTGTGCTGGCGGTTAATCTGTTCTGTCACGATTGCCACAAGCGCTTCACCCGCTTCTGGAGCAATAATCGCAAGCCACGCTTCTGGCTCTAGCGGCTTAGTGGCTAGGTTAGAAGCAAGAATTGCCCCTTCAAGAAACTGCGGAGTAATGTCGGTAATTGATTCTGGTAGGCTTAATAATTGATATGTCATGAAAGCTCTGGATATTGGGCATTTTCCATATTATAACGCTATCCCATGCATCATGTCGCCATTAACCGATTGAACGAGCCTCATCGTAAGCAAAGCCACACTCATAGTGACAATCCTGTGGTCAAGCCGTACAATCACGCCTCTTTATTTTCAGGACAGAGATGTTTCGGTAAATCAGCATGCGAGTAATACTTGGCCCTATGGAGGGCGTTCTAGACCATCTAATGCGTGAAATTCTCACAGAGCTCAATGATTACGACCTCTGTGTAACAGAATTCGTCCGTGTTACTGATCAACTATTACCACCGCATGTGTTCCATCGCTTGTGCCCTGAGCTTCACCAAGGCTCTCAGACGATGGCGGGCGTCCCTGTCCACGTTCAACTGCTTGGCCAACACCCAAAATGGATGGCAGAGAATGCGATTCAAGCTGCGAACCTTGGTGCAAAAGGAATCGACCTAAACTTTGGTTGCCCAGCAAAAGCGGTAAACAAGAGTAACGGTGGCGCATCATTACTGAAAGAGCCCGAGCTTATCTATCAAGTTGTTAAAGCGACCCGAGAAGCCGTTCCTGAGCACATCCCTGTTTCGGCTAAAATTCGTTTAGGTTGGGAACACCCAGATGAGTGCTTTGAGATTGTCGATGCGATTGAACAAGCCAAAGCGGACGAACTGACGGTTCATGCAAGAACCAAAACCGGTGGCTATAAGGCAAGTGAAATAAAGTGGGATTACATTAATCAGATCCGCCAGAAGACATCGTTACCTTTGATCGCGAATGGTGAGATTTGGAATTATCAAGACGGTCAAGATTGCATTAAAACAACAGGTGTCGATTCACTCATGGTATGCCGTGGCGCATTCAACGTTCCAAATCTTGGTAACGTGGTTAAGCACAACCACCAGCCAATGCCATGGATAGAGGTGATTGCTCTGCTGTTACGCTATTCAGAGTTCGAAATTGAGGGCGATAAAGGTCTTTACTATCCAAACCGTGTAAAACAGTGGTTTGTGTATCTGCGAAAAGAGTACCCAGAAGCGGAAGAGCTGTTCCGAGAAATCAGAACCTACAAAAAAGCTGCGCCTATCGTCGAGCAGATCAAACGCTACCAAGAACTGTACAATCAGCCTGCATAGATCTCCGCTCTCGAACTGTCTATTAAAGCATGTAGACTAAACAACGTGGCTAGAATTCGATACGATCTTTACCGGTCGTTTTAGCCACGTAAAGCTTCTCATCAGCAAACTTAAATATCTCTTCAAAGTTAAGCTTGCTCTGCTCTGTCTCTACAATGCACACACCACCAGATACTGTGAATCCATTCGGAATAATATCTGTTGAATTGGCGCAAATCGCTGTTTTTACACGATCGAGTGTTCGCATCAAAGTCTCGCGATCATCCCCTTTCAGATAGACTACAAACTCTTCGCCACCAAACCGGGCAGCAACATCACTACTGCGTATGCTACTCGTGATTTGGCGTGACATGTAACGAATGACATCATCGCCTTTATCATGACCGTAGGTGTCATTGATCGACTTAAAGTCGTCAATATCAAAAACGGTCAAAGCAAACAGCTGGTCATGCTCTACTCTACGCCAAAATGCTTCCAACCCGCGTCGATTCAGCAACCCCGTCATTGGATCTTTAGCCGCAAGCTCTTTGAAATAACCCCTTTCAATATTAGAGTTAACGTAGAAGAAAATAGTCACAGAGAACAGATACACAATAATGGCAACGATAAGGCTGTCTTTCTCATAAACAAAAAAGTGCTCAATCTCTTTCACTAAATCTAACTCATAGTACATCGCGTGATGCGAGGCGACACCTTCGAGGTTAATCCCATGATAGAAAGCTGCGTTAGCGTTCGGCATCGTTAGAGTTGTGTCTATGATATCGATACGACCAGCCAGATGTTCGTTAGAGTTTGCCAACAGCCGACCCGCGTTTATATCAACCGACAACATTCCTTGGTGCACGCCTTTATGGAACACAGGAATAGTCATACTAATCATGCGATCAAGAGAATCAAAACGATAACCAGGGCCAGAGAGGGTCAGTTGATCGGGGTTATTCGCAGTTTTCTGCCAGTATGGGCGACTCTTAATGGTCGATAACAACTCTTTACTCAACCCTTTGGCAAAATCCTCTGGCGAAGAGATCACATAACCACGAGTATCAATGAAGTGTACACCGTCGTGGTATTCATCAAGTTGAGATAAGAATGAAAGAATCGGGGCAAGTGCGATCTTTTCTGATGCACTTTTGTAGCTATCACTGCTTTCGGAACAGAGGGACTCTTCGCCAATCAACATATAGTCGATATCAACAGAGGGAATATCTGAAGTTTTACCATCCGCTAGGAGTAGCACATCAATAGGCCAGATTTGGCAAAGTCCATTCACTACATGTTTATTGTGATCAAGAAAAAGCGGGTTTCCTGATTTGTAGTAGTTAGAGAAGCTGTAGTCTAGGGCTGTGACCACTTTTGTAGTTCTTTTAAATACATCTTCGATACGATGAAACTCGCTGTCGATGTCTTTTTTCACCGAATCGAAATGGTTCTTTCCGATTAAACCAAGCAGCATTGCCGCGATCACCGCGGGAAACCCGAAGACAAAGGTAAGGCTAAAGTGCCTATTTACTTTCATATAATGTGCTCTTAGCGCTCAGCTATTTTCATTTACCCCATTAATATTATTACATTAATCGCCAACCTGCTCGACGTAAAATAATGTAAATTGATATTAACGGTACCGCTCTCGGTGAAATAACTGCTTATAAATGAACAAAATAGATAAAAGTTAACGCGTAGAACAGCGTAGCGCCATTTGATGGAAGGCGATGCTAGCACCGTTAACAATATGACTTATGTCTAATTCGCTAAGCTCATGCTATCCAACGCCATCACCGGCTCACTATCGCACGCTCAATCACTGACTTTGGCACCGTAACACCTAGCTCGCGAGCTGCATCCAAGTTAATCACCAATTGCGAACTCTGTGCGGTCTTTACGCTCAATTTACCGGGCTTTTGACCATTCAAGATAGCAGAAACATAATCCGCGGTTTGTACTCCAACGTCGTAATAGTCTAACCCTAAACCAGCAATAGCCCCCTTCCCTACATAAGACGTTGCCCCTGCGACCACTGGCGTCCCCGCTTGGTTTGCCGCTTCAATAAGGCCTTCAGCACCGCTAGCAACCGTATTATCGGTCAGCGCGTAAATTACGTCGGAGCGCTTGGCCACTGATTCTGCTTTAGATTCCACATCATCAATGGTCAGCGCCTTTTCTGTATAGAGCTCATAGCCAAAATCACGCGCTGCTTTTTTTAGTAGCCCAACTAAAGCGACCGCATTAGCTTCTGCCGGGTTATAGACCACGCCTATAGAGTTCGCCTCAGGAAGAAGCTCTTTGATTAGGGAGACATGCTGAACAATTGGAGATAGATCAGAAAGGCCAGTCACATTGCGTCCCGGTTTTTCAAATTGCTTAACAAGCCTTGCTCCGATTGGATCGGTGACGGCCGTAAACACAATAGGAATGGTTCTCGTAGCTGACACCAAAGCCTGTGAGCTCGGCGTGGCGATGCCCACCAAAACATGTGGGTTTTCGCTCACAAGTTCTCTGGCAATTTTCGCTGCCTGAGCTGGGTTTCCATCGGCCATTTCATAAGAAAACTCTAAGTTTTTTCCAGGTTCATAACCTTTTGCTCTTAGCCCTTCAAGAAGCCCTAAACGTGTCGCGTTTAAATCTGGGTGATCGACCACTTGTGACACCGACACTTTCGCAATGTTTGCCATCACACTGCTAGTCCATAGCAGCAGAGAACAGCTCAAAACTGCCGTTAATACTTTTTTTACTAAACCCATTCACACTCCCTGAATCAAGCTTCCGTTGTTATTGCTCGATCAAAGAGAACAACATCAAATCACTATTGACATTATTACCAGTAACAATTGATAACTTGAAGTGATATTTAACAAAAACACAACAAGGCTCGAATTATGCGAGGAAAGCTAGGTTTGCTTTGGGACACGATAAGAAATGGGGTGAATAAGATATGCAAGGGTTAGCTCTGAGAGCAAGCAAGTATGTAGAATATCGATGCTCTCAGGCCTGTGGGGAGATGTGAGGTGTTTTTAGAACCAGCGCTCCATTGACGACTTGTCTAACTGACGGAAAGCGCGGTTAAGGATAATGGCTAATTCTTTATAACGAGGGCGCGGCTTCATCGGCTCTAACGCGAACCCTGTTTCAGTGATCTTTTCGTGTAACTCTCGATACCAAGAGACCAAAGCCGGCGGAAGTTGAGTGTTTGAACGGTTACCTAACCACCACATGCCTTGAAGTGGCAAGCTAATAGCGAACAAAGCCATGACCACAGCTTGTGGCATTGCTTGGTAATTATTAAAAACCATTTGCGTAAGAACACTGATAGCAGCGATCGCAGGCATTACCTTAACACCAAAGCGCGTCGCTTTAATGATGCGTTGCTCTGGGAAAATAGCGTTTAACTCTTTTCGAACAGGCCAGAGATCCATGTACTTTTGGCCATCTTTTAAACTGCCAGCTAAACCAACTCTATTGCTCATATGAGTCTCCCATTAAAAAAAAGTTGAAATCATCAACTAAAAACACAAAAATTTGACGAAAAATAATATTCTTTCAAATTTTTTTGTTATATTTGCACAATATCGCTATTATTTGCAGACCTCAATCTCATTGTTGCCCTTATTTACAATTTAAGCAACTTTGAGAAGACTTCTGCAAGGAATGCACAAGCCGCTTTTGCTTAAAAAGTGCGCTTTCACTTTAATACGGAAATTAACGTTTTTTTGACCAAGGTTAGTACGCAAGCTAGCGAGCTTCGTCTATTCTTGAGATTAATTTTCATCCTTAACTGATTTCGATCAGAAAAATTAACAGGTAGTCATTAATGTCTAAGCTAGTTTTAGTTTTAAACTGTGGTAGTTCTTCTCTTAAATTCGCTGTTGTTGATGCAGAAACAGGTGCAGAGCACCTAACTGGTCTTGCTGAGTGTCTAGGTCTTCCAGAAGCTCGTATGAAGTGGAAACTTGACGGCAAGCACGAAGCACAACTAGGCGCGGGCGCAGCTCACGTAGAAGCACTATCTTTCATGGTAGAAACTATTCTTGCTTCTAAGCCTGAGCTTAAAGCTAACCTTGGCGCTATCGGTCACCGTATCGTACACGGCGGCGAGCAGTTCACTCAATCTGCACTAATCACAGATGACGTACTTAAGGGTATTCAAGACGCTGCGACTTTCGCACCTCTTCACAACCCAGCTCACCTAATCGGTATCGAAGCTGCTCAACAGAACTTCCCAGGCCTTAAAAACGTTGCTGTATTTGACACTGCGTTCCACCAAACAATGCCTTCTGAGTCTTACCTATACGCTCTACCGTACAACCTGTACAAAGAGCACGGCATCCGTCGTTACGGCATGCACGGTACTTCTCACCTATTCATCACTCGTGAAGTTGCAGGCCTACTAAACAAGCCAGTTGAAGAAGTTAACATCATCAACTGTCACCTAGGTAACGGCGCTTCTGTATGTGCAATCAAGAACGGTAAATCTGTAGATACTTCTATGGGCCTTACTCCTCTTGAAGGTCTAGTAATGGGTACTCGTTGTGGTGACCTAGATCCTGCAATCATCTTCCACCTACACGACGCTCTTGGCTACTCTGTTGAAGAAATCAACAACATGCTAACTAAAGAGTCTGGTCTTGCTGGTCTAACTGAAGTGACTTCTGACTGTCGTTTCGTTGAAGACAACTACGGTGAAAAAGAAGAAGCAACTCGTGCAATGGACGTGTTCTGTCACCGTCTAGCTAAATACGTTGCTGGTTACACTGCAACTCTAGAAGGTCGTCTAGACGCAATCACTTTCACTGGCGGCATCGGCGAGAACTCTGGCCCAATCCGTGAAATGGTTCTAAACCGCCTAGGCATCTTCGGCATCGAAGTTGACGGTGAAGCTAACCTTAAAGCTCGTTTCGGCGGCGAAGGTACTATCACTACAGCTAACAGCCGTATCCCTGCAATGGTTATCTCTACTAACGAAGAGCTAGTAATTGCTGAAGACACTGCGAAACTAGCAGGTCTTTAATCAAATTTAGGACCGCAGGCTTTAACGAGTCGGCGGTCTTTTGATAAAAATGGGGCTCAGCTTCTATTCCTATTCCTACCCTTAAATAGGAATATGAAGTTGAGCTTTTTTAATCCAATAGCTAAAGGTACTCATACGAATGTCTCGTACTATTATGCTTATCCCTACTAGTGCTGGTGTTGGTCTAACTAGCGCAAGCATGGGTGTTCTTCGCGCAATGGAGCGCAAGGGCGTTAAGGTTTCTTTCTACAAACCAATCTCTCAACCACGTTCTGGTGGCGACCAACCTGATCTGACTTCAACTATCGTTGGCGTAAACAGCGATGTTAAGATCGGTCAACCTCTTGCTATGTCTGTTGCTGAAAGCCTAATCGGTAACGACAACATGGACGAGCTACTAGAAACAGTTGTTGAGCGTTACAACCAGATCAACAAAGATGCTGACGTAACTCTTATCGAAGGTCTAGTACCAACTCGTAAACACCCATTCGCTAACCAAGTGAACGCAGAAATTGCTGCAACACTAGGTGCAGAGATTGTACTTGTTGCAACTCCGGGTACTGACAACCCTGCTCAACTTAAAGAGCGTATCGAAGTAGCATGTTCTAACTTCGGTGGCACTAAGAACAAAAACATCTCTGGCGTTATCATCAACAAGCTTAACGCTCCAGTAGATGAAGCAGGCCGTACTCGCCCTGACCTATCTGAAATCTTTGACGATGCAGACAGCGCTCAGCAAAGCGAACTAAAAGTAATGGAGATCTTCAACACTTCTCCAATCCGTGTTCTTGGTTGTGTGCCTTGGAGCATCGAGCTAATCGCTACTCGTGCTGCAGATATGGCTTCTCACCTAAACGCTGAAATCATCAACGAAGGTGAATTGAATACTCGTCGTATTAAGAGCATCACTTTCTGTGCGCGTTCTCTACCGCACATGATTGAACACTTCAAGCCAGGTTCACTACTTGTGACTTCGGCTGACCGTCCTGACGTTATCGTTGCAGCAGCACTTGCAGCAATGAACGGCGTTGAGATTGGTGCTGTTCTTCTAACTGGTGGTTACGATATCCCTGCGGAAATCCAAGACCTAATCAAGCCTGCTCTAGAGACTGGTCTTCCAATCTTTAAAGCACAAGGTAACACTTGGCAGACATCTCTGAACCTACAGAGCTTCAGCCTAGAAGTACCAGCAGACGATAAAGAGCGTATCGAGTTCATCAACGAACACGTTGCGGGTCACATCGATGGCAACTGGATCGAGTCAATGACGGAAGGTACTGAGAAATCTCGTCGTCTAAGCCCACCAGCATTCCGTTACCAACTAACTGAGTTCGCTCGCAAAGCTGGCAAACGTATCGTTCTTCCTGAAGGTGATGAGCCACGTACAGTTAAAGCTGCGGCTATCTGTGCAGAGCGCGGCATTGCAGAATGTGTACTTCTAGGTAACCCTGAAGAGATCCGTCGTGTTGCAGCACAACAAGGTGTTGAGCTAGGTGCTGGCGTAACGATCATCAACTCTGACGAAGTACGTGAAAACTACGTAGCTCGTCTAGTTGAGCTACGTGGCGCGAAAGGCATGACTGAAGTTGTTGCTCGTGAGAAGCTACAAGACTCAGTATTCCTAGGCACTATGATGCTTGAAAACGGTGAAGTAGACGGCCTGGTTTCTGGTGCTGTTCACACTACAGCGAACACGATCGTTCCTCCGTTCCAAATCATCAAGACTGCACCAGATGCTTCTATCGTATCTTCTGTATTCTTCATGCTACTGCCTGACCAAGTACTGGTTTACGGTGACTGTGCGATCAATCCAGATCCAACAGCTGAACAGCTTGCTGAAATCGCTATCCAATCTGCAGATTCTGCTGCGGCATTCGGTATCGACCCACGCGTTGCTATGATCTCTTACTCTACTGGTGAATCTGGTAAGGGTGCAGACGTAGATAAAGTACGTGAAGCGACGAAGCTTGCTCAAGAGAAACGTCCAGATCTAGTGATCGACGGTCCTCTACAATACGATGCTGCTATCATGGAAAACGTTGCTGCTTCTAAAGCACCGAACTCTCCAGTAGCTGGTAAAGCGACTGTATTCGTATTCCCAGACCTAAACACTGGTAACACGACTTACAAAGCGGTACAACGTTCAGCAGATCTAGTATCTATCGGTCCAATGCTTCAAGGTATGCGCAAGCCAGTAAATGACTTGTCTCGTGGCGCTCTAGTAGACGATATCGTGTACACAGTAGCTCTAACGGCTATCCAAGCAGACCAAGCTGCGCAAGCTGAAGAAAAAGTAGTTAACTAATTTTCTTTTTCAGAAAGCAAAAACCCTAGATGTTTATCTAGGGTTTTTTTACGCCTGAAGAAAAGCGAATTAATTAATGATTCTAACCACGTCCGTGAGGCGAATCTAAATCCAGATCAGGCCCTTTAGGCACCACTTGAGTCGGGTTGATACCAGTGTGGCTATAATAGTAGTGGCGCTTGATGTGGTAGAAATCCGTCGTCTCTTTAATACCCTCTATTTGATAGAGCTCTTTTAGATAACCTTGGATATGTTTGTAATCCGCAATTCGTTGCTTGTTACACTTGAAGTGACCCACATACACAGCATCGAATCGAACCAAGGTCGTGAACAACCGCCAATCCGCTTCAGTAATCTGCTCTCCCGCTAAATAACGGTTCTCACTAAGATGCGCATCCACTTTATCTAACGCTTCAAATAACGCGTCATACGCCTCTTCATAGGCTTCTTGTGTAGTTGCAAATCCAGTACGATAAACGCCATTGTTGATGTTCGGATAGATGTAGTCGTTCCATTCGTCAATCTTGCTCGCCAATTCACACGGGTAGTAATCATCGGTGTTACCCGTTAGTTCATTAAACTCTGAGTTAAACATGCGGATGATTTCAGACGACTCATTGCTCACAATGGTATTGGTTTTCTTATCCCACAATACAGGCACCGTCACTCGACCAGAGTAATCTGGTTTGGCTTGAGTGTAGATTTGGTGCATGCGAGTATGACCAAACAACGGCTCAGGTAAACCCATTTGCCATCCTTCACTCATCATGTCTGGGCATACGACGGTCACATCAATGTGCTCAGTTAGGTCTTTAAGTTCTCGGAAGATAAGTGTGCGGTGTGCCCAAGGGCAAGCTAACGATACGTATAGGTGGTAACGACCACTTTCTGGCTCAAATGGCGCACCGGCCTTATTCTCAACCCAGTTACGAAAGCCCGCATCTTCACGAACGAACTTACCACCCCTTTCTTTAGTGTCATACCACACATCGTGCCAAACACCTTCAACTAACTTACCCATATCCAAACCTCTGTGATGCTAACTTTTTTATACCAATCACAGTAAGTAAATGTTCAGAAATAGCGCAGAGAAAAGGCTTGAGAACAAGGAAGAATTTTTCTGTTAGTAGCTATCTACAATCAAAAATTCTAACGCCGTTATCGAGCGTTTTAGCAAGCTAGGATGAGCAGTTATTTACTACGATTGGTATTAGTATAAAAAAAGCCAACTTTTTCAAAACTAGAAGAAGTTGGCTTAGTTGTTCGAATTATTTGATGAAGCTGTTGAGAAAAATATAGGAACTAGGACTGCAGTACAAAAAAAGCGCGACTCTAAAAACTAGTCGCGCTTAAGCCTGTCACAGGCTGAACCGTTTTAAATTGGCTCTAGACTTGTACGTGCAAGCAAGATACTGCGTGAACGTCATCGCCTTGAATCGTTGGCTTAGTTTGCGCGCACGCCTCTGTCGCTTGTGGACAACGAGTACGGAAAACACATCCTGATGGTGGGTTGATTGGCGATGGCAGATCGCCTTCCAGCATCTGGATTGTTTTACTACGCTCTAAGCGAGGATCTGGAATAGGAACCGCAGACATCAACGCCTTAGTGTACGGGTGCTTTGGATCAGAGAAAAGTGCATCTGATTCACCCAGCTCAACCGCATTACCTAGGTACATTACCAATACACGGTCTGAGATGTGCTTAACCACTGACAAATCGTGTGCGATAAATACCAACGAAAGACCTAGCTCTTTTTGCAGTTCTTTCAGAAGGTTAACAACTTGAGCTTGGATAGATACGTCAAGTGCCGAAACCGGTTCATCACAGATGATCATCTTAGGTTTCAAGATAAGTGCACGTGCGATACCAATACGCTGACACTGACCGCCAGAGAACTCGTGCGGGTAACGGTTGATTACGTTAGGCAGTAGACCTACCTTCGCCATCATCTCCTTAACACGGTCTTTCACTTCCTGCTTAGAAAGCTCTGGGTAGAACGTCTCTAGCGGCTCAGCAATGATGTCACCAACAGACATACGCGGGTTAAGCGATGCTAGTGGGTCTTGGAAAATCATCTGAATCTCTTTACGAGTTTCACGACGCTGTACTTCTTGCATCTTAGTTAGGTCTTGACCTAACCACATTACTTCACCGTCAGTTGCTTCAACCAAACCAATGATGGCACGAGCAAACGTCGATTTACCACAACCAGACTCACCTACTACACCCAGCGTTTCACCTTCGTAAAGGTGGATATCAACGCCATCAACTGCTTTTAGGTTTGAAGGTTTTGCCCAAGGCCACGCTGATTTAGCCGCAATGCTAAAGTGAACTTTCAGGTCTTTAATATCTAATAATAACTGCTTATCTACTACGCTCATTTTGTCCAAGCCTCCCAATCAGAAAAACAAGCACGCTGACGGTCGCCTTGACCAAATGGAGTCAGAATCGGTGCTTCTTGCTTACAACGGTCCATTACACGGTGACAACGGTCTTGGTAAGGACAGCCTGTTGGCAGGCGAAGTAAGTTTGGTGGGTTGCCTGGAATAGTCGGTAGGATCTCACCTTCTGTATCCAAACGAGGAATAGCTTTCAGTAGACCTTCCGCATATGGGTGACTCGGCTCGTAGAAGATTTCGTCAACCGTACCGTACTCCATTGTACGACCAGCATACATCACAAGTACTTTGTCACAAGAACCCGCAACAACGCCCAAATCGTGGGTAATCATGATGATTGCCGTGTTGAACTCGTCTTTCAATTCGTTCAGCAACTCCATGATTTGAGCTTGAATAGTTACATCCAGCGCGGTGGTGGGTTCATCTGCAATAAGCAGTTTTGGACGGCACAATAGCGCCATTGCAATCATCACACGCTGACGCATACCGCCAGAGAATTCGTGTGGGTACATGGTGATACGCTTACGTGCTTCAGGGATTTTAACCGCCTCAAGCATGCGTACTGATTCTTCGAATGCTTCCGCTTTACCCATGCCTTTGTGTAGCATAAGTACTTCCATCAGCTGATCACTTACTTTCATGTAAGGGTTCAGTGATGTCATAGGATCTTGGAAGATCATCGCGATCTGTTCAGCACGAACTTTGTTCAGTTCTTTTTCTGGAAGGTTAAGGATCTCTTTACCTTCGAATTTTGCACTACCAGAGATGATGCCGTTTTTCGCCAACAACCCCATGATAGAGAATACAGTCTGTGATTTACCTGAACCTGACTCACCAACAATACCTAGCGTTTCGCCTTGGTTAAGTGAGAAGTTCAAGTCGTTTACTGCGGTTACGATACCATCTTGCGTGGTAAATTCGACGCGCAGGTCTTTGACATCTAATAAGCTCATCATTGCTTCCTTAATCTTTTATAGCTTTTGTAGTTTTATTTGCTATTAATTTTTATCTGTCTTTTGGATCAAGCGCATCGCGCAGACCGTCGCCTACGTAGTTAAAGCAGAACAGCGTGACTACCATGAATGCCGCAGGGAATGCCAGTTGCCAAATTGCAACTTCCATTGTTTGCGAACCTTCTTGAAGCAATGCGCCCCAGCTTGTCATAGGCTCTTGAACACCAAGACCAAGGAAAGATAAGAATGATTCTGTAAGGATCATGCTCGGAATAAGTAGCGTAGAGTAAACCGCTACGATACCTAGAACGTTTGGAACGATGTGACGTGTAATGATCTTCCATTTGCTTACACCACATACGTGAGCAGCTTCAATGAACTCTTTACTACGTAGACTCAGCGTTTGACCACGTACAATACGCGCCATATCTAGCCAAGCAATCGCACCAATCGCAACGAAGATTAGAATGATGTTACGACCAAAGAATGTTACTAGAACGATTACTAGGAACATGAATGGTACTGCGTACAAGATTTCTAGGATACGCATCATCACTCGGTCAGTACGACCACCAATGAAGCCGGAAGCTGCACCGTAAAGCGTACCAATCAATACTGCTACGAAGGCACCCATCACACCAACCATCAATGAGATGCGGCCACCGACCAGAGTACGCACGTACAGGTCACGACCTAAGCTATCAGTACCGAACCAGTGGTCAGCATTGGGACCAACGTGCATTGCATACCAATCAGTATCGTCGTAAGTATACTGAGCCAGCATCGGCAAAAAGATAACCGCCAGTACCATAATAGTAAGGATGAACAGGCTGACCATCGCCGCTTTGTTACGCATGAAACGAATACGAGCATCCTGCCATAAACTACGACCTTCAATCTCCAAACTCTCAGAGAACTTTTCGATCGCTTCTAAATTTTCTTTTTTCTTCAACATAACCAGTCCCTGTTAGTAGCGAATTTTCGGGTCAATCAGCGCTAGCAAAATATCAACAATTGCGTTGAACAAGATGAATAGGAAACCAATCAAGATGGTTACACCCATTACTAGCGAGTAGTCACGGTTAAACGCAGCGTTAACAAACAGCTTACCGATACCTGGTAGGCCGAAGATGGTTTCAACAACAACTGAACCTGTGATGATACCTACGAATGCAGGTCCCATGTATGAAACAACAGGCAGCATTGCTGGCTTAAGAGCATGCTTAAGAATGATGTAACGGTAGCTTAGACCTTTTGCACGTGCAGTTCGGATAAAATTACTGTTAAGAGTTTCGATCATGCTACCACGAGTAATACGAGCGAAAGTTGCTACGTATAGAAGAGACATCGCGATAACAGGTAGCACGATGTACATGAATGTACCGCCATGCCAACCACCAGCAGGGAATATATTCCAGTGCAGTGAGAATAGGTAAATCAGTGCGGGTGCCAATACAAACGATGGCATTACAACCCCAAGCATCGCGGTCGACATGATGGTGTAGTCGACCCAGGTATTATGCTTCAAGGCGGCAATGGTCCCGACGGTGACCCCCATTAGTAATGTGAAGATAAAGGCAACGAAACCTACCTTCGCCGATACTGGAAGTGCTACCGCGATCAACTCATTTACTGTGTAATCTTGGTATTTAAAAGATGGACCGAAGTCACCTTGTAAGATATTTGTCAAATACGTGGTGTATTGTTCAAATACTGGTTTATCTAAGCCGTACTTAGCTTCGATGTTAGCCATAACTTCTGGCGGTAATGGACGCTCGCTTGAAAACGGGTTACCCGGCGCGAAACGCATAAGAAAGAAAGATATAGTGATCAAAACCAACATGGTTGGGATCGCTTCAAATATCCGTTTCATAATGAATTTAAGCATAAACTCACTCTTTCAGTCTGTGACAATTAAAATTAGAAAGACGCTACATGCGCGCCCTGCGCATGTAGTGCCTGTATCGTTATATTTATATTAACTTTTGAATCGAAGCTGATTATTGAGCTTTGATGTATAGGTCTTTCGAGAAGATCTTGTCTTCCGCGTTGTTGATTGGGAAGCCACCAACATGCGGGTTAAGTAGACGAGATTTCACGTATTGGTAGATAGGAGCGATTGGCATATCGTTAGCCATCAACTTCTCAGCTTCTAGGTAAAGTGCTTCGCGCTCTTCTTCTGAAGTAGAGTTAAGTGCTTTGTCGATGATTTGATCGTAAGCCGCGCTATCGTAGTGCACACCACCGGTAGTGTTGTTACTCTTCATTAGCGTTAGGAACGAAGACGCTTCGTTGTAGTCACCACACCAACCAGCACGTGCAACTTCGAAGTCACCAGAGTCTTTAGAAGATAGGTATGTTTTCCACTCTTGGTTTTCAAGTGTTACTGAAAGACCTAGTGTTTTCTTCCACATTGAACCTAGTGCTACAGCAATCTTCTTGTGGTTCTCTGAAGTGTTGTAAAGTAGGTTGAATTTAAGTGGGTTGTCTTTACCGTAACCCGCTTCTGCAAGAAGACGCTCTGCTTCTGCGTTACGCTCTTTTTGAGACATCTTACCGTAAGCAGGTAGCTCAGGGTTGAAGCCAGCAGTGATTTCAGGCGTTAGGAAGTAAGCAGGTTTTTGACCTTGCGCTAGGATTGCACCTGTTACGATATCACGGTCGATTGCATAAGAGATTGCTTGACGAACACGAACGTCATCAAACGGTGCTTTCTTCGTGTTGAAGATGTAGTAGTAAGTACATAGGTTACCCGCTACAGATACATCTTCAGCGTGCTCTTTTTGAAGGCGCTTGAAGTGCTCAGTTGGCAGTTCGTTTGTGAAGTCGATTTCGCCAGATAGGAAACGGTTCATTTCCGCTACTTGGTTTTCGATTGGTAGGAACGTTACTTTGTTAAGAACTGTTTTATCGTTGTCCCAGTACTGTTCATTACGCTTAAGTACTAGACGCTCGTTAACAACCCATTTATCAACAGAGAATGCACCGTTGCCAACAAAGTGCTCTGGCTTAGTCCACTGGTCACCGTATTTCTCAACCGTTGCCTGGTGTACTGGCTTCATTGTTGTGTGGCCCATCATCATTACGAAGTATGGTACCGCTGTTTCTAATTCAACAACTAGAGTGTTTGCATCCACTGCTTTAACGCCTAGTTCACTCTTGTCTTTCTTACCCGCTACGATATCTTTCGCATTCGCCATCTTGGTGTATTCCATGTACCAAGCGTATGGAGAAGCCGTTGCAGGATCAACTGCACGTTGCCAGCTGTATACAAAATCTTGAGCTGTTACAGGATCGCCGTTAGACCATTTTGCGTCTTTGCGTAGGTGGAAAGTGAATGTTTTGTTGTCTGTCGTTTCCCAGCTTTCCGCAACACCAGGGATAGTGTTACCGTCGCCGTCTTGGTTCACTAGACCTTCTAGAAGATCACGAATTACGTGAGATTCTGGTACACCTTGAGATTTGTGTGGGTCGATAGTTGCAACTTCAGTACCGTTACCGCGAACAAGTTCCTGAACTTTTGCCAGTTCTGTGCCTGCTGGAACTTCAGCAGCGATAGAAAGAGTAGAAGAGGCAGCCACTGCCAAACCAGCACCTAGAAGAAGGGCCTGAGTGATTTTATTCTTGTACATTTAATAAACTCCAAGTTTTATGTATTGCATCCATGACTTCTTTGCTTGGTTCACTGAACGGCAGTGATTTAGATTTATTTAGCTCAAAATTTAAGCATAAAAATCTAAAACCTTACAAAGATTGAGGCACACACTATCAACCATTGAAGTAATTTGCCACAAACAAGTCGCAAAAAATCGGATAATTCTCCGAAATACTTAAGGTATCAGTGTAAATATCTAACAAATCCCAAATCAGTAGTGACTTGCGTAGAGGGATTAATTAAAAAACAGCCTTTAGTGTTGATGTATCTGTGTTGATACTTTTTTTTAGCATCTTATGCTAGAACACTGAGCGCAAATTAACATTAATGCCACATGAAATCTAATTGCACATCACATATCACCTAAACCGTCTACACTATTTGTGAGGATAATCACTTTATACAAGACAGCATAATGCTCTGCACCAAAGCGGGTTATCCAATGCACCAATTAAGACAAAATTACGCTCTGAATTTATATGCAACCACAATGAATTATCATTTATAAAATCAATGGTTATCTATAAATAGATTTATAGCAGGCACAAAAAAACCGACCCAAGTGGTCGGTTTTTGACTGTCTCATATACAAATGAGTAAATGCTGAAGCAACATCACTTTCAGAGAAATTACTTCTCCCAGCGTTCCGCTGCTTTCGTGTCTGAATCACGAGAATCAACCCAACGCGTCGTTTCGGTCGTGCGTTCCTTTTTCCAAAAGGGAGCCTTGGTTTTCAGGAAGTCCATAACGAATTCACAGGCTTCAAATGCAGCACCACGGTGTGCACTGGATACACCAACGTAAACAATCTGGTCGCCGATATCTAAGTCACCTACACGGTGGATAACACGCATCTTCTGAATAGGCCAGCGAGCCTCAGCTTGGTCACAGATCTCGCTCAGTGATTTTTCTGTCATACCCGGATAGTGCTCCAGAGACAAACCAATCACATTGTCGCCAAGGTTCATGTCGCGAACTTTACCAACGAACGTCACAATCGCTCCGGCAGCTGTACCTTGAGCCAAGTAGTCGTATTCGTCGCCTACCGAGAAGTCCTCAGCTGTCACTAATACTCTTGGATCCATGCTTAGCCTCCAGTCACTGGTGGGAAGAAAGCCACTTCGTCGCCGTCTTTCACTTCAGTTGTCAGAGGTACGATTGATTGGTTAAGTGCAGCCAGAAGCTTACCCTCTTCCAATGCGATATCCCATTTGCCTTCTTGTGTCACAAGATGACTGCGAATCGCTTCAATCGTCTTAAATTGTGCATCAACTTCAACGCTGTCCACACCAACAAGTTCACGAGTTTGAGCAAAGAAAAGTACTGTAATCATGATTCCACCTTGAAGTGACCAGATTTACCACCTGTCTTCTCTAACAGGCGCACGTTTTCGATAACAATGTCTTTCTGAACAGCTTTACACATATCGTAAATCGTTAACGCAGCCACAGAAGCAGCCGTTAGCGCTTCCATTTCTACGCCAGTCTTACCAGCAAGCTTACAAACCGATTCGATGCGAACCTTGTTTTCAGACTCGATAGCTTCAAGCTGCACTTCTACTTTAGTTAATAGCAGAGGGTGACACAGTGGAATCAGATCCCACGTCTTTTTAGCCGCTTGAATACCCGCGATACGTGCCGTTGCGAAAACATCACCTTTATGATGGCTACCAGAAACAATAAGCTCTAGCGTTTCAGCAGACATTTGCACGAACGCTTCTGCTCTCGCTTCACGTACTGTTTCTGCTTTAGCCGATACATCGACCATGTTTGCTTCACCAGACGCGTTAATGTGTGTAAATTGGCTCATACTCAAACCGCCTTATACAGAAAGGTGTGGCATGAAGTTGCAAGGACGGTGGCTAGCATCCATCTGTTGCTTGATGATCTTAGTCCAACCAGTACGACAAGCACCTGTAGAGCCTGGCATTGCAAAAATAACCGTGTGGTTCGCAAAGCCCGCAATTGCGCGAGATTGAATTGTCGATGTACCGATCTCTTCGTAAGATACTTGACGGAATAGCTCACCAAAACCTTCGACTTCTTTGTCGAATAGTGGCTTAAGCGCTTCAGGCGTGCTGTCACGAGATGTGAAGCCCGTACCGCCAGTGATCATGATCGCTTGTACACTTTCATCAGCGATCCACTTAGATACGATCGCACGGATCTTGTACATGTCATCGATAACGATTTGCTTATCAACTACGTTGTGACCTGCTTCTTTAGCATTCTCAGCTAAGTAACCACCTGACGTATCGTTTTCTTCTGTACGCGTATCTGAAACCGTTAGTACTGCGATGTTTGCTGCTTGAAATTTGCTTTCTGCGTGACCCATTTGTTCACCTATATAAAATTAGACTGATTCGCCCAGCTTAAATAAACTGAGCGATAAAATACGTTTGAGTGTGTGCGGGTTAACCGCCGATTGACGCCAAGTTTGGAGTCATGCCGCTGTTGCCATCATGTAAGAAGTGGCTAACGGACTTGGTTTGTAGCTGAGCCTGAATACGATCAATGAGCTCTTGCTCTTGTTGATCTTCTTGAATCAAATCTCTCAGTTCAACACCGTGATCGCCAAACAGACATAGGTGCAGCTTACCGGTCGCAGAAACGCGCAGTCGGTTACAGCTCTCACAAAAGTCTTTCTCGTAAGGCATGATCAAACCAATTTCCCCCTTGTAATCTGGGTGAACGAACACTTGCGCAGGGCCATCATTAACGGCTCTCACTTTAAGCAACCAACCATTAGCAATAAGTTGGTTACGAATCGCGACACCTGACACATGGTGTTTATCAAACAACTCGTCCATCTCGCCAGTTTTCATCAGCTCAATAAAACGCAGTTGAATCGGTTTGTCTTTGATCCAGTTAAGGAAGGTAGGCAACTCTTGGCTATTGAGGTCTTTCATCAATACTACGTTTACTTTGACTTGTTCAAAGCCAACCTCAAACGCTTTATCAATGCCTCGCATTACCTCAGTAAACTTATTCTCACCAGTAATCTGATGGAACATGCGCGGATCTAAGCTATCCACGCTTACGTTAATGTGAGTTAAACCAGCATCACGCCACTGCCCTACTTGTTTCTCCATGCGGTAGCCGTTAGTTGTTGTAGCAACTTTTTTGATACCTGGAGTGTTGGCAACGGTTTGAATAATTTCGGGGAAGTCTTTACGCAGGCTCGGCTCTCCGCCTGTGATGCGGATCTTTGAGGTGCCACAATCTGCAAACGCTTTAACGACACGTTTGATCTCGGGAACACTTAAAAAAGACGAGTTTTTTTGCCCTGACGGTTTGTAACCATCTGGCAAGCAGTAAGTACATTTAAAGTTACAGACGTCTGTAACCGACAAGCGCAAGTAATAAAACTTGCGATGAAATCTATCTTCGAATTGTTGCGCCACGGAACACCTTTCCAAACACGGGAGGCATAATCATTTCCAATTAAGCCCTTGTGACAACATGTCACTGGCTCTTGATGCGTATCGGTACAGCAAATACCACTGTGCGACTTAGCATGCGAGAGCTCGGAGTTATGGCAACCGCACGTTACATTCACACGCACAGTAGCTGGGTAATAAAATACTTAATATTTGTACGTGAATCTAGCTTTGATGACAAAAAACGGGCCACATTGGCAAAAAAAACGTATCAAACGCTCAAAATAACTCTTGTTGAGTATCTGACAAGAAGCATTTAACCTAAATTATAGTTGGTAATAATCTAACAAGAATAAAAAATGAATATTTACACTTCAAAGAAAGTGGTCGCAATCGGTGGCGGCCATGGCTTAGGTCGCATGTTGGCGGCATTAAAAGATTTCGGTAGTAACGCCACGGGCATTGTTGCTACAACAGATAACGGTGGTTCAACCGGACGAATTCGAGATTGCCAAGGTGGTATCGCATGGGGTGATACTCGTAACTGCATCAATCAATTAATCACTGAGCCGTCAATCAGCTCGATGATGTTTGAATACCGTTTTCGCGGTCAAGGTGAACTCGACGGTCATAACTTGGGTAATCTGATGCTGACCGCACTAGACAACCTCTCGGTTCGACCATTAGAAGCGATTAACCTGATCCGAAATATGCTCAAGGTCGATGTCAATATCGTCCCTATGACCGAACACCCGTCAGACCTTACCGCCCTATCTATGGATGGGCGCTGGGTAACAGGTGAAACCAATGTGGATGACATGACAGAAAAGCTACGCATGATGGACTTGTCGCCGGAAGTGCCAGCAACTAAAGAAGCCGTTGCTGCAGTTGAGCAAGCGGACTGCATCGTTCTTGGGCCAGGGAGCTTTTTGACCAGTGTGATGCCACCACTTCTGCTCCCAGAGATTGGTAAAGCTATTTCCGAAAATACCCATGCTAAGCTTATCTTCGTTGAAAACTTATCGCCAGAGCATGGTCCTGCCGGGAAAATGACACTTCAAGAACAGCTTGAGTGGTGTGAACGTACCTGTAAAGCACGCAAGATAGATATTATTCTTGGTAATGAGCCTCACCCTGAACTTGAAGGACAATGGAATTGTGTCACCACTGATCTTGCGTCGGCCAACCGAGACTGGCGCCATGACCGAGTGAAGTTACAACAAGCGATCGAAGCTCAGTTGGCTTAAACCACAAACCAGCTCAAACAACAGAAACTAAAAAAGGAGCATTCCGCTCCTTTTTAGTTTCTATAGTAATTCTCTACTTTAGAGATCCGTCATCAACTGCTGATATTCTGTGTATGTCGAAAGCAGTAATGACTGCATATCTTCAAAATCACCATCGGTAATAGGCAGAGACTGTTTCACTTTACTGTCTAAATCAATCGCGAAACTGCACAAGGAGTCAGCACCAAAGCTGGCAGCGCTGCTCTTTAGAGCATGGCTAATATCCGCCAAATACTTGGAGGTATCCGACTCTTTATTTATCTCTAGGTGCTCATAGTAGCCTTTTAATTCTCCTAAAAAGATCTCCAGTAACACCGGAACATTCTCTTGCCCTATTTCACCGGCAAGCTCATCAACTTTTTGTTGATTCAATACTTTGGTCATTGTTATTTCTTTTCGTTTGGTGATTACTGCTTTGCATTCCACGCTTGCAATTTACGGTAAATGGTCGAAGGACTTACATCCAAGAAACCAGCTGCTCTTGGAATGTTGCCATCACACGCTTTGATGGCCTGCTCGATGGCTGTTTTTTCAGTGATCCACAGCGGGAAAATATCTTTAACGGTGATGTCTTCACTCTGCTTCTCTTTCAAGCGTAGACTGTTTTCAATTGGCTGGTTTAGTGGTGGCGGCAACATGTTGAGCGTAATCTCTTTACCATTGTTCAATACCACAACATTTCGCAGCACGTTTTGCAGCTGACGTACATTACCAGGCCATTCATACTGATTGAAACGATCAAGCACTTCCTGAGCAAAACGCACAAACGCTTTGCCCTCTTCCACGGACATATATCCTAGCAGTGAGTACGCAATCTCGATGACATCTTCACCACGCTCGCGCAATGGTGGCAAGTGCAGAGGAATCACGTACAAACGATAGTATAAATCTTCTCTAAAACGCCCTTCTTGAACTTCTTTCCAAGGATCGCGGTTGGTCGCACAAACAAAACGAACGTCGACACTCTTCATCTTCGACGAACCCACTTTTTGGAAAGTACCTGTCTGGATAAAGCGTAAAAGCTTGGTTTGCAGTTCAAGGTCCATTTCACAGAGCTCATCAAGGAACAAAGTGCCACCATCAGCCAGTTCAGCAGCGCCTTGACGATCTGTTGCCGCCCCTGTAAATGCCCCTTTCACGTGACCAAACAGTTCACTTTCAATCAAGTCCTTGGGAATCGCCGCACAGTTGATAGCGATAAACGGTTTATCGCCACGCTTACTCGCAGCATGAATAGCTTCTGCACACACCTCTTTACCGGTACCACTTTCACCAGTAATGAAAATACTCGCTTTACTTGATGCGGCAGAGTCAATAGTTCGATACACCTGCTGCATAGTTTGGCTACTACCGATGAAACCTTGATAGTTCTGATTTCCAGGGTGCTCTGAACTGTTCTTTAATTTCGTCGCTTTGCGGATAGCATTATTGACCGTGATACGAAGGCGGTCTGCTTCACACGGTTTGATAAGGAAGTCTTGAGAACCGTGACGCATCGCTTCAACTGCGGTATCAATCGAACCGTGAGCTGTCATGAAGATAACAGGCACCTCAGGGTACTTTTGTTTAACCGCAAATAGCACGTCCATGCCCGTCATATCAGGCAGGCGTAGATCTAATAAAATTAGGTCAGGGATTCGATGATTCAAGCTCTCAATTGCATCGCGACCAGTGCCCACAATGTTGATATCAATTTCGAGCGGTGTAAGATACGAGCGGTACAAAGCTGCTACCGAGGCGGTATCCTCTACCATCAACAAATACTTTGATTTGTTATCTAGCGTTTTTGATTGCATATCCTAGCCATTTATAATTTGCATTTCTTATTATAGTCGCATTCCGCTTTGCATTATGCAAATTGGCCACAATATTTGTATTGTATTTCTATACCGACTTCAAACAATCAATATCTTATCTATATGGCATGAACGATGCAGTCGATTAGATGACCTTCGGGTCACCTAGCCAACTGACGTTGTTAGTGGACTAAGTGTTCACAAACGTAAGCCAGTAGAACATTTCCTACTGGCTATTTTTTGTCTAGAACACGAGCAAGAGGGAGGTTGAGCCAATAATAAGTAACATTTAGCTATTGGTTATAAACTGCTTTCTCAGCTGTTCAATTTCATCGCGTTTCTGCGCTGCCAATTCAAACTCCAAGTTTTGAGCATGTTGATACATCGCTGCTTCCAACTTACTGATCTCTTTATCGAGCTGTTGTGGTGTTAGTACTGCGTAACTTTCTGATGGCTCTGCCACCTTAGACAATGGTACCTGCTTAGATTGTCGTTGCTGCTTCGACTTAGTGATATCACCCAACTCCATGATATCTTTGATATTACGCTTAAGAGCTTGTGGCGTAATACCTTGCTCTTTGTTGTAGGCCTGCTGCTTTTCTCTACGGCGGTCCGTTTCATCTATCGCCTTTTTCATCGATTTCGTGATCGAGTCACCGTACAAGATCGCCTTACCTTCTAGGTTACGAGCTGCACGACCGATCGTTTGGATCAGAGAGCGCTCAGAACGCAAAAAGCCCTCTTTGTCAGCATCAAGAATCGCCACCAGCGATACTTCAGGCATATCCAAACCTTCTCGAAGTAAGTTAATACCTACTAACACATCGAACTCGCCAAGACGTAGGTCTCGAATGATTTCAACACGTTCAACCGTATCGATATCCGAGTGTAAGTAACGCACTTTCACCCCATGTTCTGTTAGATATTCAGTAAGATCTTCCGCCATTCTCTTGGTCAACGTAGTCACCAATACACGCTCTTCTTTCGCTGAACGGATTCTGATTTCAGACAACAAGTCATCCACCTGAGTCGCGACTGGCCTTACTTCAATAATAGGGTCTAATAAACCAGTAGGACGAACGACTTGATCGGCGATCTCTCCATCTGATTTTTCAAGTTCATAGTTACCAGGCGTTGCAGAGACAAAAATCGTTTGCGGCGCGATGGATTCAAACTCATCGAATTTCATTGGGCGGTTATCCAACGCAGAAGGCAGACGGAAACCAAATTCAACTAAAGTCTCCTTACGAGAGCGGTCGCCTTTATACATCGCGCCGATTTGCGGCACGGTAACGTGTGACTCATCGATGATCAGCAGGCCATCGTCAGGCAAGTAGTCGAATAATGTTGGAGGCGCTTCACCTTCAGCACGACCACTCAAGTAACGTGAGTAGTTTTCAATGCCTGAGCAGAAGCCAAGCTCTGTCATCATCTCGATATCAAATTGAGTTCTCTGTGAGATACGCTGCTCTTCGAGAAGTTTGTTATTGTCTTTCAGGTATTGGGCTCGATCTCGTAGTTCATCTTTGATGTTCTCGATCGCTTCAAGGATTTTTTCTCTCGGTGTCACATAGTGAGTCTTTGGATAAACCGTAAAGCGTGGCAAATCTCTTTGCTTTACTGCGCCAGTTAGCGGGTCGAAAATGCTGATACAGTCGACTTCATCATCAAACATCTCGATTCGTACTGCGTCTTGGTCGGATTCAGCTGGGAAGATATCAATCACTTCACCACGAACACGGAACTGACCACGCTCAAAAGCAACATCGTTTCTGGAATATTGAAGTTCGGCCAAACGACGCAAGATATCGCGCTGATCCATGATTTCGCCGCGGCTCAAGTGAAGCATCATTTTCAAATAAGACTTAGGATCACCCAAACCATAGATAGCGGAAACAGACGCAACGATAATAGCATCTTCTCTTTCTAATAGTGCCTTGGTCGCAGACAGCCTCATTTGTTCAATATGAGCGTTTACAGACGCATCTTTCTCAATAAATGTATCCGTGGTTGGAACGTAGGCTTCCGGCTGGTAGTAGTCATAGTAAGAAACGAAATACTCGACAGCGTTATTTGGGAAGAAAGACTTCATCTCACCATAAAGTTGAGCAGCCAACGTCTTATTTGGCGCCAATAGGATTGCTGGTCTTTGAGACTGGGAAATGACGTTAGCAAGCGTGAAAGTTTTACCCGACCCCGTTACCCCTAATAGAGTTTGATGTGCGAGACCAGAATCCAGTCCATCTAGTAATTGGGTAATCGCAGTCGGCTGGTCACCGGACGGACTGTAGTCCGATACCAAATCAAAAAGTTTACTCATAGGTCGCCATTTCCATACTGTTTTTTTAATCAGGTCATTGTCACTCTATGAGGAGTGTCGATGCAACTATTATCTGGAGAAATGCATCTTAAGATTAGAGATCAGTTATAGCTTTTAATTTTAGAACTTGGTACTATCCGTGCCCCTGCAAAGTTTCCTCAGCTAAATTACTCGAATTTTAATCCACTACTTTTCCCCAAAAAACCTAAAAATACCGCTTGTTTTACTGTTCCCTTTGTAATCAAGAAAAGTTATACAATCGTAATAAATTGCAAACTATCCTTTAAATACATCAAGTTAGATCAATTTTTTACATTTTCAGATTTATCCCGGCTATTGTTGTTAAAGTTTCACACACACACTTATCCACAATTTTGGTGGATAACTAAAGCAAAGCCAAATCCAACAAGGCATTCAAGAAAGTAAAGTTATTTATCTAATTTTTTTCTACTATTTTTTGTTGACAGAAAATAGGACTCTTATTAGAATTCGCGTCGCTAACAAGCAATTCCCCCTTAGTTCAGTTGGTAGAACGGCGGACTGTTAATCCGTATGTCGCAGGTTCGAGTCCCGCAGGGGGAGCCAAATTTAAAGAAGCCGCATCACTTGATGCGGCTTTTTACGTTATAAAGCGACTGGTTTGTATCAAACCAATGTCTCAGAGCTGGCCGCCCGCGTTCTAGTCCCGCAGGGGGAGCCAAATTCTAGAAAAAAGCTCAATCGAAAGATTGAGCTTTTTTCGTTTTAACTGCGACTAACTTGTTCCGAGTTAATGTCTCAGCCGAAGCGTCGGACCGTACTAGCCGCCCGCGTTCGAGTCCCGACAAGGGGAACCAAATTTAAAGAAGCCGCATCACTTGATGCGGCTTTTTGCGTTTTAAAGCGACTGGTTTATACCAAACCAATATCTCAGCCCAAAAATAGGACTTTGCTATGCCCTATGCCCTATGCCCTATGCCTAGTGCAGATCAAAAAAGCCACGAACGAGTCCGTGGCTTACTTAATTTTGAGACCACAGGTTAACCGAAAAATAATCGGTACACTGCAGAGTCTATTTATGTTGTATTACAGGTGACGAGCAATCGTATCCATCAGCACAGCTGCTACCTTATCATCGCCAGCTTTATCGCCTTTGCTGTAGGTATTGATCTGACGCTTCGATGAGTCGTGGATATTGGTAATAGCTACCACTTCTCTCTCGATACCAAATCCAACCAGCTTAATCATCAATTCTTTATTTTTAAATGAGTCGCCAACGATCACGATAGAGTTAAAGTCTTTCAGTAACTCTTTCGTCAAGTCTTCAACTTGAACATCATTACTATTAATAAAAAAGATATCCGCAGACTTCGCAGAGCTACGTTCTCCAGCAGACTTCAGTTGGATTCGCTGCATCTCATTGAATACACCGTTATCTTGCGTTCCAATGGTAGATAGGCTCGCAGCATTAGAAGCCAAAGACAATAGCAGCGTACTAGCAAAAATAGTGCTTTTAACAAAATTCATTCTCTTTACCCTCTAATAACTAAAGAATTGTTTCTTTCATAATACGGAAAGTTTGACCTTTATCATCCGTAGTACAATCGGTATCGATCGTAATGCCGTAGTTAGAATCTCTTTGGTACAAAATTGACTCATTCTCATTAATTGACCAAGTGCTGCCATACATATTGAGATAAGCGCGCGAAACCGTCACCGCATTGCCAAATACCAGTTTTTGATCACGACAAGTATTCCAATCCGCAGTGTAGTTTTCCTGCCAAGTCTCATAACTCTTCAGATCATAAACTCGGTACAGATCTTCACCCCAGATTTCAGCAGCATTCTTTACATGCCAAAATTCTGAAGATGGATTATCCGCATAATAGCCAGCTTCCCCCACCGCTTTTGTATTAATAGTCTGGACAACCGTATGGCCGATATCATTGCCCTCATCAACCGAGGTGTAATTCAACATACTGTGTGTTTGACTAGATTCTTTGGTTTTGTTAAAACCAAAGCCTACTGCGAGACCAGCAGACGGACCATCTGATTTGCTCGCTTCAAAAGAACCCGTAATATCAAAGCTAAAAGACGTACTCTCAGCTAACGAAATCTCTTTATTCACATTACTCGAGCCCGGAAAGCTTTGCTGGTTCACAAACAGATTTCCGTGACGGTGTTGAGGAAGACAGTGATCGTTGAGTTCGTCGTTTTCACACCTCTCACTTAAATACTTCCAAGTCAACCTTGTTTGCTCTTCTAGATCATTAGGGGCTTCATTAACCGCTCTACGGTGCATCTGATTGTAAGCATCTTCACCTGACATGAAATTGAATTGAGAATTCCCGTGGAAAATCTGACCTAAGTATCCTTCTCGGTAATAAAAGTGCGGCGCAACTTTTTCATCTTCCCACTCGAAAAAATAGCCTCCATCGGCAAGGGTTTGACGTGTGACATTCATGCTGCCGTCAACCGCCATAATATAGTTAGTCTTGTTTGACTGAGAAAACATCAACAGATCGATAGTACGAGCGACGTCAACCTGCTCATGAATTTTGTACTTTTCCTTACCTGGGCCATAGGCACCATTCTGAGAGGTAATAATGAACTGTTCTTCAATTTGACCATCTTCTATTCTTGCATGCTGGCAAAGATTCGCAATTTTTCCAGGTAAACCCTCCTGCTCTAGATGGTTATTAATATATTCTACTTTTGCATTAAATATATCGCAGGCTGTCGCCGGGTCGTCGTACACAACGTACTCGTCAGCACCTTTAAAGTAAGCATCATCAATTCCAGGGATAGGAGATGCATTAGCATAGCCAGATAACACAGAGACTGTTATCAAGCTTAGACTGAAGCTTCTTAATTTCATCACTCGTTCCTTTTAACTGCATTAACATCAATATCGATGCCTTTTAAAATTAACGAGTCAAAAAAATATAATCACAATAAAGTAGTAATAAAAAAATATATTCTGTTATTGAAAAAACCTGAACAATAGTGAAGTCACCATTTCATTCATATATCACAAGAAAAATTAAGTTCGATAATTTTTGAGTCTTCTTCCTTAAACCTTCGGTAACAATGTGAAATAAGACGGCCTTGCTCTGTACGAAAAGAAAGACCAGAATGCCCTATATTAATTCTCTTCCGCCATACTAAAAGGTCTTCTAGCGAATCCACCTTCTCTATTTGAATTTGTATTTTTTCAAAGTATCCGTCAAAGTTCATAATTCAATATCTTACTAACGCCAAAAACCATTCCAACAAGTTTTTATTAATTAAGGCAATTTATAAAAACCAAATTTCAACACATCATGAATTTAAAAATTCGTTTAGCCATTTATTAACCAACCGAGAATTGGATGATTTTTTATAATATAAAAAGCCACACTAAAGTGGCTTTTATTTAAAGATGGCAACTTAAGGGCTACATTGATGGCTAACCAACCTGACCTCTTACTATCACCCAACACACTCTATTGGTTCACTATTTACAATAAACCAAATGAGTCAAATAGTACTGACAATCAAGTAATTTCAAGAAAAATCAATATTTAGAATATATTCATTTATAGGAAAGACTCGATTCCCAGTCGGAGAATTCAAAGTTGTCCATCTCAATAATGAACAGCCCATTTTCTCCAACGGGTAGCTCTTTAGTCCCTTGGATATACAGGTTACTAGGCTCAAGATATTTGTTCGGGGATGTCCAGAGATGATGAGCATGATCATAAATATACACGACATCACCATTTTGGATGCAGCTATCGGATTCTGTTAAGCGGCTAATCTTCATGAAGTCAGAAGAATCGTGATCTTCCGTGTAATACGTACTACCACTATAAGTCCAGTAGTGATCTTTATAACCATCTGTTCTAGAGATCTGTACATAGTCATGGTCGTGGATACAAGTACCTATATATGGATGCCAGTTGTCTAACTTAAACTTCGCATTGGATTGCTCTCCATCGGGACCGTAGGTAAGCCAGCCATTAGACACATTTGGATCTGCGTAAACATATTCTCCAGTTAATCGATGCTTTAGTCTGATGGCGTTATACGGCTTATTGATTGGGCGCACACTCTGAGTTGGCGTGCTTTCATCTGCATACTCAAATGCAGTGACTGGGAAATGGTCTGAATACTCATAAAAGTAATACGGCTCCTGTGTGCCGGGTAACTCAACTCTATCCGACACGATATCTAACACTTGGTTATGCCAGTTCTTGGGTTGCTTATGACTACGCTCAACAAGAACATAATCTAGTAATTGCCCTTTTAAATTTGGGTAGTTTGCGTGAGCTAAACCATTGACAGCAGGGTCCCATGAGTAAGGCGCGCCAGCATAGTTAGTCGGCGCTGATGCATTTAAGGTCGCGAGCATTGAGGAAAACTCTTGTGAGTCCTTTGCGACATTTAGGTCACCAGCAATAAAAAACATTTCGTCAGCTGAGCGGTTTGCCCCGAAAATATAGCTATCTATTTGTGCGAACTGGTCTTGTCTAACCACAGAGGGAGCAATATTACAGGTATCATCGTCAGCTTGAACATGGGTGCCGATAATATTGTATCTCTCTCCGCCTTTATTAATGACGGTGTGTATAAAACCTTTTTGGGATGCCCAGTCTGCGCCACAACCATCTCTAAAAATCACTTGTGACTTATACTCAATTGGATATTTACTGAATACAATCACGCCGCCATCATCAAGAGATGTCGAACGCCAACCTTCAGTATGGTCCCAGCCATTCTTTGTACGGCCCAAAACAGGCGTTAGATACCCAAATTTCTGAGCGAGTGCATCGATAAGTATTTGACTCGCTCGGTTATCGAACACTTCATTAAATACAACCACGTCGATATCATCAAAAACCGACGAGTTTGCCAATAACTCTGCTCGTTTATTTGGATTAGTCCCACCAACGAAAATTCCCAGATGGTGATCCAGCATATAGACATTGTAATTCATTATCTTGGGAGGTGAACTGCTCTCCTCAGCTCGTAAAGTAAATGTGAATAGTATTAGAAAAACTGATATCAGATATCTTGTCATGGTTAGTACATCTCCTATTAAACTGAGATGTATCCTCCCATAGTGATATAATTGATAATAATTAAATAGGTCTAAAAAAAATATCAAACCATGGTTAAAACCTTAATAGTAATCATAAAAGTCTACAATTGGCAGTGGTTCCATTTTCACAGCGACCATTTTCTTTACAGGGCTATTTGAAATGATAAGCATATATTGGTTCGGTAGCTCTTCAAGTATTTGAACCGACTTAAAGAACGACAACTTATTTCGTGCTTTTACATACCTATCATAAACAAGCATGTCATCATCACGCTCAAAATCAATGTCTCCATGGTCAACGCGTTCTTCACGTAAGCTTACATTAAATAGGCCATCACTCTTGCGAATGAATTTTCCTTTTGTGTAAATATCTAGGGTGTTATTGAGTCCAGCTTCTTTTATAACCGTAACCGCCTCAAAATTATCCTCACTGATCACTACGTCCATGTTCTCTGTGGCCATATAGTCACCATCTACTGTCATATAAAGGGTGGTAGAGTTGACCAAAACATTTTTTTTCGAACGTAGGCTATGTGTAATAGAAGCAAACATTATGCAAAGACAAAAAAGAAGAAAGTAAATGCTTTTATTTTTAGTAAACATAACGACTAAGCTCCGCGTTAACCATACCAACGAGATCATCCGTAGACTGAGGAGATTCAAACAAAACCACTAAATTGACAGGTGGTGCCAGTGGCTTGAGGATGACAATAGATAAGCTTTCTTGAGAGTGGGCAAGGATCAATCGGCTTAACCTACCTTGTTTAACTTCTTCAGAAACCAGAGGAGTAACGCCTTTTGCGACTACTTTGGCCTCTTCTTCATTATCGCTGTAGACTGTTAACGCTTCGCTAGAAAACATTTTGGTTAGTGGGAGCCAACTCGTTAAATTAGGCTCTTTTGTAGCAAACACCAATGGAAACAATGCGGCAATCACAATGAATACGAGGCCCAATGCAATATAGATTTGATTACGACCAAATGTATGTTGTGTGTTTTTGTCGGTGCTGTCTTCAAAACTCCCAGCCTTACCACTCGGGTCCCCGGTTAATAAGTGGTCTTGGCTATCTAATTGACTATCACTCTCTTCTAGCCACGACACCGCCTCACTTTCTAGTTTATAACCAACCTTAGCGACCGTTTTCAGATACTTTTGTTGCTTCCCATCATCCTCGATCAACGTACGTATCGCGCTAATCGATTGTGTAAGTGACCCTTCCGAAACGTGCTTTCCTGGCCAAGCTCTATTCAACAAATCTTCTTTTGTATTAATTTTCCCAGCGTTTTCACACAACATTAGAATCACAAGATGATCATGATAGCCGATGCGCTTTTCTTCATTTTTGAGTAAATCAGTCACTAACGGGTGGTCTAAGTGTATTAACCAATTATTTAATTTGTACATAAATTAGCCTTGAAACTGAATAACCATAATATTTATACAAATATAATTTTCATGGATAAATATTGGATTCATTTAAAACAATTTTTGATATGTCACTTGATTCATTAAACCATTTGTCACTAACCGAACGTTAACAGGATTAATTAAATGGTTATTTAAAAAGACAAAATAAGTAACTTTTTTGTAAAAGCAACTATATATAAAAAATGCATCGCCATGAAACAAAAAAAACTAAAATACATATATTCCAAACTTGACAACTATTTCATAAAAAAAAGAGAGTGAATTTCACTTAATTATTAGTAAATATTACAATTTAATTCACAAATTGACTTATAATGACAGTAAATGTCTTTTGATTTTTTCTCTTACCGGAAAAAACCTATGCCTAGACGTTCGCTAAAAATCTGAATTACAACAAACTAATCTGCGCAGATTAAGTTTTTGCCGATGTCAGGCTCATTTAGGGTAGACGATTTGCCCCTTCCCTCTAATCCTCACTGGTGAAACCGGTTTCTTAAAAGCTGATACATTCAGTACTCAACAAGAAGACAGTAACCTCGTTAAAGTTGTCAATTCTCTGCTCGAGAAAACCACGTATAGAAGCCCAAACACGTCCGTGATACGTGTGTCATTATCACGCTTTAGAACAACTGATTTGTTTCAATGAGATCTGCTATCCTCTTATTAAGCGTATAAATTTCCATCAGACATACAAAACCACACCGTTCACTGGTTGTTATTAGGTGAGCAAAGCAGGATAATATCGGGATCGGAATCTCAAGAATTAATCCATTATGACCGAATACCTTTTGTTGTTGGTTGGCACAGTGCTGGTCAATAACTTTGTGCTAGTGAAGTTTTTAGGGCTATGTCCTTTCATGGGAGTCTCCAAGAAACTGGAGACTGCGATTGGCATGGGCCTCGCGACGACTTTCGTTCTGACGTTAGCGTCGGTATCTGCATACCTAGTAGAAACCTACATCCTTACCCCTCTGGGTATTGAATACCTGCGTACCATGAGTTTCATTTTGGTTATCGCGGTGGTGGTTCAATTTACGGAAATGGTGGTTCACAAAACCAGCCCGACTCTTTATCGCCTATTGGGTATCTTCCTACCCCTTATCACCACCAACTGTGCGGTATTAGGCGTGGCACTCTTGAACATCAATGAAAACCACAACTTCATCCAGTCGATCGTTTATGGTTTCGGCGCGGCGGTAGGTTTCTCTCTTGTTCTGATCCTATTTGCTGCAATGCGTGAACGTATTGCGGTTGCTGATGTTCCAATGCCATTTAAAGGTGCATCGATAGCGATGATCACAGCAGGCCTAATGTCTCTGGCATTCATGGGCTTTACTGGGTTGGTGAAATAAGCATGAGTACCATTTTAATTGCGATCATTGCGTTAGCTGTTTTAGCCGCTGTTTTTGGCGCTATCTTGGGCTTCGCCTCTATCCGCTTCAAAGTAGAAGCCGATCCTATCGTCGATCAAATCGACACAATTTTACCGCAAACACAATGTGGCCAGTGTGGCTACCCAGGTTGTCGCCCATACGCGGAGGCGATTGCTAACGGAGACAAAATCAATAAATGTCCTCCTGGTGGCCAAGCAACCATTGAGAAGCTAGCAGACTTAATGGGCGTAGAAGTTGAAGACTCCGCTCACGACTTAGATAACAAAGTAAAAACTGTTGCCTTCATTCATGAAGATATGTGTATCGGCTGTACTAAATGTATTCAAGCCTGCCCTGTCGACGCCATAGTTGGTGGTACTAAGGCACTACACACAGTAATTAAAGATGAATGTACTGGTTGTGATCTTTGCGTCGCGCCGTGCCCTACTGACTGTATTGAAATGATTCCAGTGGCAACAACGACTGAAAATTGGAAATGGCAGATGAACATCATTCCTGTTACAGATATCACTAACCAAGCAACTGATGCGACCGCGTCAGAGCCTAAGGCATAGGGTTAGTATGATCTCTTTAATTGAACAAATTCGCACGGGCTCTATTTGGACCTTCCCAGGCGGCGTGCATCCTGCTGAAAACAAGAAACAGTCCAATACCACTGACATCATTCATGCAAGGCTTCCAGAAGAAATCGTCCTTCCGGTAAAACAGCACATCGGTAAGCCAGGTAACTTATTGGTTACCGTGGGTGACACCGTACTGAAAGGCCAACAACTAACGGCTCTAGATACCGGTTTTACATTACCGGTTCACGCACCTACATCAGGTGTGATTACTGCTATCGAACCAAGAACTACCGCTCACCCTTCAGGCTTAAGCGAACTCAGTGTCGTCATTAAACCTGACGGCTTAGACGCTTGGATTGAACGAACTCCCGTTGAAGAATTTTCAACAAAGACCTCAGACGAACTGCTTGATGTGATTCGTCAAGCTGGTATTTCAGGTATGGGCGGTGCAGGCTTCCCTACTGCGAAAAAGCTTCAGTCTGGCCTTGGCCGTACTGATATTCTGATCGTCAATGCAGCTGAGTGTGAACCTTACATCACCTCTGATGACAAGTTGCTTCAAGAACATGCCGAAGAAGTACTAAAAGGCATCGAAGTGGTTGAACACATCCTTCAACCAAAGCTGACGGTTATCGGCATTGAAGACAACAAGCCAGACGCGATAAAAGCACTTGAGATTGCAGCGAAAGACAAAGACATCGTCATTCGTGTTATCCCAACCAAATACCCTTCAGGTGGTGAGAAACAGCTGATCAAGATCCTCACCAATAAAGAGGTTCCGGCTGGCGGTATTCCTGCAGATATTGGTGTTCTGGTTCAAAACGTCGGCTCTCTTTATTCGATCAAGAGAGCAGTAATCGACGGCGAACCTGTCGTTAACCGCGTTGTGACTTTAACCGGCAAGACCTTTAAGCAACCACGTAACGTTTGGGCGCTATTAGGCACGCCGGTACATGAGCTGCTTGAAGAATTTGGCTACAAAGCTGATAAAAAGCTGCCGCGTTTAATTTTGGGCGGCCCTATGATGGGCTTCACCTTGCCACATGCCAATGTGCCAATCACTAAAACGTCGAACTGTATTTTAGCGCCAACGCGTCGTGAAATTTCACCAAGCACTTACGAAATGGAGTGCATTCGATGCAGTGCATGTGCCGAAGCTTGTCCAGCGTCACTGTTACCTCAACAGTTGCAATGGCATGCAAAAGCCAATGAGCTAGACAAGTGTGAAGAGCTAAATATTAAAGACTGTATTGAATGTGGTGCATGTGCATTTGTCTGCCCAAGCGAAATCCCTCTTGTTCAGTACTATCGCCAAGCAAAAGCTGAAATCAAAACTCGAAAAGATGAAGCCGCTGCTGCAGAGCGCGCCAAGATTCGCTTTGAAGAGAAGAACGCTCGTATGGAGCGTGATAAAGCCGAACGTGAAAACCGCTTTAAGAAAGCCGCAGATAACCGCCGTAAAGATATGAAAACATCCGGCGGTGATGATGCTATTGCTGCTGCGATTGCTCGTGTTAAAGCACAAAAAGCCGCTGCGGATCAGGCTCCGAATGAAGAGCCAGCAGTGAAACCTGCGGTTGCTGCCGCTATTGCGAAGGCAAAAGCGAAACAAGCTGCAGCTCAGAAAGCAGAAGGCGCTGAACCAGACAACTCTGAAATGTCTAAACTGCGTGAAGAGCGCAAGCGTCAAGCGAGAGAGCGCAAGGCACAACAAGCAGCAGCCGATACTCCTGCAGAAAGCTCAGGTGATGGCAAGAAAGACGCCGTTGCTGCGGCTATTGCTCGTGCTAAAGCGAAGAAAGTTCAACAAGCGGAATCAGCTACTGAGGCTCCGGCAGAAAGATCTGGCGATGCCAAGAAAGATGCTGTCGCTGCGGCCATTGCTCGCGCTAAAGCGAAGAAAGCACAACAAGCAGAATCAGCTTCTGACGCTCCAGCTGAAAGTACTGGTGATGCCAAGAAAGATGCCGTTGCTGCGGCTATTGCTCGTGCTAAAGCGAAGAAAGCACAGCAAGCGGAATCAGCTTCTGAAGCTCCTGTTGAAAGCTCTGGCGATGCTAAGAAAGATGCTGTCGCTGCGGCCATTGCTCGTGCTAAAGCGAAGAAAGCTCAACAAGCTGAATCTGCTGCTGAAGCTCCTGCTGAAAAATCCGGCGATGCCAAGAAAGATGCTGTTGCTGCCGCTATCGCTCGTGCTAAAGCCAAAAAAGCCCAGCAAACGAAGCAAGCAGAAACATCTGAACCAGTGGTTGAAGTTGAAACCAAGACTCAATCGGAGCACGTCGACCCTAAGAAAGCTGCTGTTGCTGCGGCCATCGCTCGCGCTAAGGCTAAGAAAGCACAGCAAGCGACACAAGAAACAACCGAAGCTCCTGAACCTGCAGTTGAAACTGAAGCTGGAAGTTCTGGCGATGCTAAGAAAGACGCCGTTGCTGCCGCTATAGCTCGCGCTAAAGCGAAAAAAGCACAACAAGCACAACAAGCGCAACAGGCTGAGGCAGAAGAAACGCCTGAACCCGCAATTGAAGTTGAAACTGAAACTCAACCAGAAGCTGTCGACCCTAAGAAAGCGGCTGTTGCTGCGGCCATCGCTCGCGCTAAGGCTAAGAAAGCACAGCAAGCTAAACAGGTTGAAGCACAAGAAATCGCTCCTGAGCCTCTAACCGAGAAAGAGACTGAAGTTGTAGCTGAGACTCAATCACAGCAAGTCGATCCTAAAAAAGCAGCCGTTGCTGCCGCTATTGCTCGTGCTAAAGCAAGAAAAGCACAGCAAGAGCAAGATAAAAAGAACAATGAGGAGAAAGAGTAGTGGCCTTCTTTATCGCCAGCTCACCGCACGCACACAATCGTAGAAGCACACCAGATCTCATGAAATGGGTCGCTATTTGTGCATTGCCAGGTCTACTAGCTCAAACCTACTTCTTTGGATGGGGTACGCTCATCCAGTTAGTATTTGCTATCGCACTTGCTGTTACCTTTGAAGCAGCCGTAATGCTGCTAAGAAAACGTCCGCCAGTAATGGCGCTACGAGATTACAGTGCAGTTGTGACCGCTTGGCTACTCAGTGTCGCTATTCCTCCGCACTCACCGTGGTGGATTCTGGTGATTGGTATGTTCTTCGCGATTATTATTGCGAAGCACCTATATGGCGGCTTAGGGCAAAACCCATTTAACCCGGCGATGGTGGCTTACGTTGTTTTGCTGATTTCATTCCCAGTTCAGATGACCAGTTGGAATGCACCAGCCAGCTTAACCGCAGAAGCGACAAGCTTTGTTGACTCCTTCTTGATGATCTTTACTGGTTTCAATAATGAAGGGTTATCTCTACAACAAGCTCGTCTTGGTATTGATGGCACCACTATGGCAACGCCGCTTGATGCATTCAAAACCGCATTAACAGCAGGTAACACAGCGTCTGAAGCTCTGTCTCAACCGCAATTTAGCTGGCTAGCTGGCGTAGGCTGGGAATGGGTGAACCTTGCTTACCTCGTTGGCGGCCTGGTACTTATCAAGCAACGCGTGATTCAATGGCATATTCCTGTGGCGTTCATCGGCAGCCTTGCTCTATTTAGCCTAGTGTTCTTAGTGCTCACTCCTGGTGAAACCGCTTCTCCAACCATTCACCTTCTGTCTGGCGCGACTATGCTTGGTGCATTCTTTATTGCAACCGACCCAGTTTCGGCTTCGACGACTGTTAAAGGCCGCTTAGTGTTTGGGGCCCTAATTGGTGCGCTAGTGTTTATTATCCGCAGTTGGGGTGGCTTCCCTGATGGCGTTGCGTTTGCTGTATTGTTAGCCAATATGTGTGTTCCACTGATTGACTACTACACCAAGCCTCGTACATACGGCCACTAAAGGAGCGGACATCATGCTAAATGCGATTAAGAAAAACGGCCTTGTGCTCGCGATTTTTGCCTGTGCATCGACAGGTTTAGTGGCGGTAACCCACTACCTCACAAAAGACCAGATCAAACAACAAGAACAAGCTCAGCTACTGTCTGTTCTTAACCAAGTGATCCCGCACGATCTTCACGACAACGAACTGTTTTCGTCTTGTACTTTAGTTCAAGCTGAAGAGCTTGGTACTGAACAAGCGATGCCCGCTTACATCGCAAAAATCAATGGTGAGCCAAGCGCGATTGCTATCGAGGCAATTGCACCAGACGGTTATAACGGTGCAATTAAAGTGATCGTCGGTATGAAAATCGACGGTACCATTTTGGGCACACGTGTACTTTCTCACCAAGAAACTCCGGGATTAGGTGATAAGATTGATCTACGTGTGAGTGATTGGATTCTTTCGTTTGCAGGTAAGCAAGTGACGGATTCTAATCTAGACCGTTGGAAGGTTCGTAAAGACGGTGGTGACTTTGACCAGTTTACTGGTGCAACCATCACACCAAGAGCAGTCGTGAAGTCAGTCAAACAAGCGGTTCAATACGTTAACCAAAACAACCAAGCATTGCTTGCTCAACCTCTAAATTGTGGTGGTGAATAATGAGTGATCATAAAACACTAATCAAAAATGGCATGTGGGCCAATAACCCTGCCCTAGTACAGCTACTTGGCTTGTGTCCGCTATTGGCTGTCTCTTCAACGGTGACCAACGCACTTGGGCTCGGTATTGCCACGCTACTTGTATTAGTCGGTTCGAACGTTGCCGTTTCTCTGGTTCGTAACCACGTGCCAAAAGAAGTGCGTATTCCAGTATTCGTGATGATCATTGCATCACTGGTAACGTGTGTTCAGCTGCTGATGAATGCTTACGCTTATGGCCTGTACCTATCTCTCGGTATCTTCATCCCACTGATCGTAACTAACTGTATCATCATTGGCCGAGCGGAAGCTTTCGCTTCTAAAAATGAAGTATTACCTGCCGCTCAAGATGGTTTCTGGATGGGCCTTGGTATGACATCAGTATTGGTGGTACTGGGCGCAATGCGTGAGGTTATTGGTAACGGTACTCTGTTTGATGGTGCAGACCTGCTTCTTGGTGATTGGGCTTCTGTGTTACGAATCCAAATATTCCAGTTTGATAACAGCTTCTTGTTGGCTCTACTTCCACCGGGCGCATTTATTGGTGTTGGTTTCTTGATAGCGTTGAAAAACATCATCGATCATCAAGCGAAATCGAAACAACCAAAGCCAGAAAAACCTGTTATTGAGCGTGCCCGCGTGACTAACGCTTAACAACAAAAATCTGCTGAGCTGCTCAACCGCTCAGCAGAAATAGATATAACCAATACACATAACAATGACGCTCATAAGAGCGCGTAACCGATGATACGGCCTGAGTTTTTCGAGTGTATTAAATACCCACTCCAGAGCTCTGCCCTAACTATTTGAAAGTAATGTCGCTATGAACAATGTAAAACGAGTACAAATACTTGAGCGTTTGAGAGAAAACAACCCAAAGCCAGAGACTGAGCTAAATTGGAGTAGCCCTTTCGAACTTCTGATTGCGGTACTTTTGTCTGCACAGGCAACTGACGTCAGCGTGAACAAAGCTACAGATAAGCTTTACCCTGTTGCCAATACTCCACAAGCGATTTTCGACCTAGGTGTCGATGGCCTGAAAGAGTACATCAAGACTATCGGTCTGTTTAATTCGAAAGCAGAAAACACCATTAAGACATGTCGTATGCTGCTTGATCTTCATAATGGTGAAGTGCCAGAAGATCGCTCTGCACTGGAAGCTCTTCCTGGTGTTGGCCGCAAGACTGCCAACGTAGTATTGAACACCGCTTTCGGCTGGCCAACCATTGCCGTTGATACTCACATTTATCGTGTATCGAACCGAACTAAACTCGCGATGGGTAAGACAGTCGATGATGTCGAAGCCAAGCTACTTAAAGTGGTTCCAAAAGAGTTTAAATTGGATGTCCACCACTGGCTCATTCTTCATGGACGCTACACTTGTGTCGCGCGTAAGCCTCGCTGCGGAAGTTGCATTATTGAAGATCTGTGTGAGTTTAAAGAGAAAACTGACGTCTAAGTTCATAAACAAGAACCACAAGCCTATTGGCTAAAGAGTGTCGCAATTGTCTGGCGGCAGAAAACAGAATTACAAAAACGTAAACATAGTTAAAGCTAGGAGCAAATCATGTCAAACGGTCGTATTTTACACACCATGCTACGCGTGGGTGATCTAGACAAGTCTATCGAGTTCTACACCAATGTAATGGGCATGCAGCTATTACGTAAGAACGAAAACAAAGAGTACGAATACACACTGGCTTTCGTTGGCTTTGGCGACGAATCTCAAGGCGCTGTAATTGAACTAACGTACAACTGGGGTACGACTGAATACGACCTTGGTTCTGCTTTCGGCCACGTGGCTATCGGTGTTGATGATATCTACACAACGTGTGACGCGATTAAAGCAGCAGGCGGTAACGTGACTCGTGAGCCAGGTCCAGTAAAAGGCGGGTCAACACACATCGCATTCGTTAAGGACCCTGACGGCTACATGATTGAGCTGATTCAAAACAAACAAGCGAGCGCAGGTCTAGAAGGTTAATTCCGAAATACCTTTGCGAGATACGGCTAGAACGCCTAATAAGATAAACAAAGAAGCGAGCACAGTGCTCGCTTCTTTTTTATCACTCTCACCATAATCGATATTCTTTACTAGGGCTTGTTGATGTTTTGCGGTTGAATTTTGTTCGAGATAAAAGCGTTTTAATCGCGGCGAGGGAGAAGTAGCCTAGTCATTTAAGCAAGTCTCCCTCAACAAAGAGAAAAACGCTTTTTGCCGAACCCTTTGGGCAGCGTTTGCTGGTTATTAACGACTACGTTATCAACTTCTCTTACAAACAAACGACATATCAAAGCCTCATCCTTCCATGTAAACCCAGCAACTCGCTGCAAAAACAAGCTCAAAAGGTCAACATGCCCTATATATTTTTAACAATCTCACTGATGAAACTTTACTTGATAATGATTATCATTTAAATTATCACCCCTATTGATTAGTGAGGTAATACAATGATTAGCGAATGGGAAAAACACACGTTACTCGCCGATACGGCATTGCAGCTCGACGATCCTGTACGAAGTATTCTTCATTATCAGCAGGCACTGAACCTAAGTGAGGAGATCACTGAGCGTACAGATATAGAGGCCGATGAGCGTTTACTAATCTCGGTGATATCTTGTCATAATCTCGCGCAATTCTGGCGCTGGGCGGGTGATACAGAATATGAACTTAAGTATCTACAATTGGCTTCAGAGAAAGTACTGACTCTGATCCCTCAGTGTCCCAATACACAATGTGCTAGCTTTATTGATTCTATTGGCTGTTGTAAAAAAGCACTTATCGATTTCATGAAACGCCATCCAAACCCTAAAATTGCCTCTATGGTGGAAAAAATCGATACCGCGACTAACTGCGAAATGATCGCTCGCTTCCGTCTCAACTAAGCAAATCCGTCTATAGGCACATATCGAGTTGATTCAACTAGATTTCAGATACAAAAAGCCCGTCATAGTGAAGTGACCCCGTAAAGTTGGACATTTCTGTTAAGCGGCTTTCAAGGCCTGAGTTCGATATTCTATCGGAGTCAGGCCTTTTAGTTTCACTTTTATA
>NZ_VTYC01000040.1:0-53288 GCF_013114115.1 Vibrio sp. 070316B
AATCGAACAAGAAGGCACAGTGCTCTTGGGTATCTAAGCCCAGTTAACTTTGAAAAACAATATGTCGCTTAATGCGGTGTCCAGTCTTACTGGAGCAGATCAAAGTGTTTTAAGAGTTTTTGTTAGCTTTTCCGAACTTTCTACTTGCTCCGTTATAGTCTCGATACGTTGAGATAAAGCATTTTTTTCTTCAATTAACTCTTTTAGCTCTTGAATCGTGCTTTCAGACTCAAGTTTAGTTTCAACTAATTCGCTTTTTTGGCTTTCAACGACAGAAAGAGCCTCGGTGATCTCAGTCTGTTGATTAATGGATTTTTCATGTGCAGAAGATATGGATTGCTTCAACTCTTCAACGAGTTCTTTGCCCTCTTCGACACTCTTTACTATCTCTTGTATTGCTTCAAACTGCGACGTAGCTTTATTCTTAATTTCAGCTGTTTTTCTTTGATTCCCAACTGTCTTAGAAAAGTGCTCCGGTGCGGTTTTCTCTAATGTAGATAAAGATAACTGTGCTTTTTCTAACTCACCACCAAGCTCATTTACCCGTTTCCATAAATGATCTTTTTCTTCATTAATTAGGCGTTTCAACCGATCTTCTGATGTTTCCCACACAAATTTTTTCCTTAACAACGTTTTAGTGTTCTATCGTGATACTTCATTGTTGCCGCACCAATAGACACTGTGCTTACAGCAAAGAAAGCAAACCAACGATAATTTAGATATTTGGTTACGGCTGATAATGCATCGGTTGGTACTGGTGCTGTCCACGCAACAATGAAGCTGATTACGCTACCTAACATAAGAGCAACGGTAATAATTATTCCTGCTTTAATTTTCCAATCAAAGAACTCAAAAAACATGATGTATTTTTATCCCTTTTGTTCGTTGTCTTTGTTTGGTAGGCCATTCACGGCGTCTAAGTCACGCTGTTCCCCTGCCTTTGCTATCCGTGATAACTGGCGTTCGGACTTACCCCAACGTTTTGCGATTTCTTCAAACTTCCAACCTTTAGCGTTTGCTATAAGTTGAAACTCTGTAACATTTCTACCTATCATATATGTCTAGTTCATTCCAATTTAATTACCTGTCAAATATGTCCAGCTTACTAATCACCAGCATTTCGATTCTCAGGAGCTAACAACGACTCAAAACGTTCTAAGTTTTTGATATTACACTCTTGATTGAATTTTTCTTCAAACCCTAACACTGTAATAAGCTCTCGTTTAGAAGTGGATAGTAAGTAAATAGCGTCCGTGTGCTCATTGAACATTTTTAGAAGAAACTCAATAGCATCAACTCGGTTTCGAGTGGATCTACCTTTCCATGCAGGCTCATGATGGAATAAACGATTCCTGAACTTATTTAATGCTCCCATTTTCTGAAATAATGTATTGAGTTTAACTCTCTTCTCTCTAGCGTTCGGGAAACACTTATCCAACTGTGTTTGCCATAGGTTATGGTCTCTATTGCGAGGGTTGTTGTAGTCTCGGTGTAACATGTGAACCCAAAATCCGAACGGTAATCGAGAAACAAGATCGTTACTGGTATATCGAGCGCCTACATCCTTTAAACACTGGTGTTCTGCAAAATCGACTTGTTTTCGAGACTCTTGACTTAGAGGAATTCGCTTATACCATTCATCATCTTCAAAGCATTCTGTTGCTGATTTATGGATTGAATTTCTCAACGTCACTTCAAGTAACTGAACTACTGAGAAAAACTGAGACATTATACTTTGCATCGCCATATAAACGGCTATCAACTCACTATCAGATTTACAGTCGAGCACCTGACGATAGGTCTCTAGTTTTTCTGTAGAAAGTCCTTGCTTGATCTCTTCCAAATCCAAATTATTTGCCCTCTGTATCAAGGTTGTGTATTATTAGACACAACTGAGGTTAATCCTCTTGTTGTGATAGCCCTGTCCTCTTCCGCTGGAAACAGTATTGACAACAGGTAGCGAGTTTAAGAGCCACCCTTTCGAGGGTGGCTCACTTGTTTGTAGCTAATAAAAACACACTACATACACCCGTCATATATGTCTAGCATATTTTAAAAAGCCATATCTGCAATTGCTAGCATACTCACAGTATCTGTCTCTATAAGTCTTAACGTGGTTTTAAGGCTCTTATTTCCAAGCATCAAATGGATAGTCGGAACGTCTACTCCATGACGTTTAAGCCTTACAGAAAACGTTCGTCTACCGCTTAGAATACTAGGCTGATCGATACCAGAATCATCCAACAATCGTTTGATGTGATTATTTAAAGCATTACAGTGGTAAGTAGTATTACCTTTCTCTGTAGTTCTATGCTTGATTTTAAAATGGTCGCCATTCCTACGCTTAAAGAATGGTTCATCAGCATCAAAACCGTTGTATAGGTCGGGATGATCACCATCTTTTTACGCCTCTCGATATAGCTCTTGATTAGGTTTTGTAACTTAATGTTCGACAGGTAAAAGTCTCGGCTCACTTCGCCTTGGACAGAAAAGCATTTTGCCAGTTGTCCGTTCTTCTTAACAATATCTCGAACCTGTACGCGACAAATTTCTAGCGTACTCATGCCACTACCGAGAAAGAACCCCATTAAACAAGCGCTAAGCTCTGGCTCTGGTGTTTGTGTAATAACTTTAAAGATCCAAGTTTTGTCTTTGTCCTAGATGAGCGTTGGTAGTGCCATGTGTGCAATTTCCTGTTTTACATGAAGAAACACACACGCTAACAGTGGATTGTACATAGATCAGTGATCTAGGTACTGGTGTTATTAGCTTTGGGGGAAAACGGGTAAAGCACAAGATGTGGTGTTACCGGTTCGTGCAAAAGCCACTAGATAGAGTGGTGGTAAACTTTCGCTTCACCCTTGGTCAGTTTTGCCAAAAGTTTACCACCGCTTAAAAAAGCCCTAGAAAACAACTAGGCGAAAAGCGCCTAAATCACTTGCAATATAGGCGAATTTCGCCTAACATGGTGTTTGTCGGGGGCACACAGAAAGCCACTCGGAACGAGGGGGCTAGTTGATGCCTCGATAAAGGTTCTGAATGAAACTTAAAGATGTAGCAACCATCAAGACAAATTTTCCAGAAGCTGACTTTTGGATCACGCGTCGAGGCTCTTTAACAACCGTTGGCACTCCTGTTCATGAATTTAATCGTGAACACATAGGGATCAAGGTGGAGAACACACAGTTCTTATTATCGCGCTTCCTGTTCATTTGCTTTGAGTCTTTGCACTTAGAAGGGCGATGGGGGGAGGTGGCCAACGGCACACTGAGCTTGGTTAGCATCAAGGTTTCGGACGTTCGAAATATCGAGCTACAACCGAGATAATAGATAGGGGGCGAACAGCCCCCTTTTATTTAAGTGAGACATTATGCAAATCACCATACCAACCATTGAAGAGCAACAACGACAAATCGTAGCCGATGGCATTAATAAAGCCATTAAACAACTACAAGCGAACATCGATGCGCCTGTCTTCGCGCCTCAAACAGAGCGCGATGAGGCCAAATACTCAAACGCGCATCTATTGGATAAGGCCCGTTATGAGCCGCCACACCCTGACATCGTGGGCGCGTACTTTCGCCACTTTCAGTCTTTGATGGCCGACTATCACTCAGATAAAAAGCTGGCCGCGTTATTGGGGGTTTCATCAGATCGCCGCATTCGTGAATTTAAGCAAGGCAAAGCAGCAGTCCCTTATGAGATATGGGATCGCTTTATGGTCATGACAGGCCGCAAGCCACAAACCATCATTCCAGTAATGGGGTATTTGGGATAGAGAAGGGGAACAACATGAACCAAAAAACGCGCATGCTGACGATGACAACCTTGTGTGTATTGAGCCTGTTAGGGGGTTGGGTCAGTCGCCAATTTTATGCAGAAACGGGCCTAGTCATTGGGTCATTAGGCACTTTTTCACTGTTGGTATTGGCTTTGATTGCGGCAGGCAAAATCAAGCTGTCACGCTAAGGAAAAACAAAATGTCACGACCATTATTAGACGATGCAGTGTTAAAGCTCATTGATGCCAAGCTTGCTCTCAATGGCCACGTTACCAGTGTCGATATTTACCGTCACTTGGGGTTAAGCCGACAAAAAGTAAGTAAGGTGTTTAAAGACTATCTCGCAGCTAATCCCGACTCGATGCACTACGTTCCTGCAAAAAGAAAGTACATGGCCAGTCAGTCATTCAAACCGTGTTTCCTTGGGGATGTCCCAGCGGGGGTATATGTGGATGCGTTAACGATGGTATTTGGGGTGTTTGAAAGTGATTAACTTTCGCCTCGCGGAGCTCGTTGAGGGCTTCGCATCTTGATAACTATTCGCTCGTTCCTTACGAAAGTTCCCGCACTGCGAACCATGACCATGCTTTCCATTAAGACGGTAAACGGCTCAAACCTGTGCGTCAAAGCGAAGCGTTCTAGCTTGCTAGATTGTCCACAAATTTGAGCCGCTTAGTGTCTAGCGGGTAGGCGCAGCCGTAGGGCAGCATTTCGCCCTGTCATTGAAAGAATCCAATAAGGTTAACGAATATTTTTAAGGTCACACGACTCTGTGCCAGGTGGGATCATCACCTGGTGGTCCCCACCTACCATATCCAATTTGTATACCATTAACCCACTCCCGAAGATAATCACTTCTGCTTCATTGATTCTGTCGTCACGCACGTAAGCTTTTTGGTTGGGCGCTTTGCAAATCAACTTGCAACCTCCTGCCGAGCAGTCCACTTTTTGTTTGGCCACCAAGCCCCCATTTTGAGTGTTTTGGGCTAAGACAGGCGTTGAGGCCAACAGTAGGCCGACCATTAAGATTTTTTTCATATCACGTTACCGTTTTTCATTTGGATTATTCACCGAATCAATACGTTATCATCACACTGTTCATTCATCCAGTATAATCGTTTATAAAATGGCTTTTTTTTCATCGATAACGGTCACGCAAGGTCAACGGAGCTTTTGTGTTTACCGCTTGGTTGATAACTGTTGATTTGCCTCATTCTAACTTCTGCCACTAACGTTCCACTTAATCATTTCAGCAATGAATAGGTGGCAATTTAAGTTAAAAATAAGAAAACCGATCATTTTGAGGTTTAGAGAGGAAATATCCGCTGAAACAAAATCCTGCTACAACTCGTTAACATTCGCCAAGATTCTGTAATTAACTTTCAAGCGGGAATTGGTGAGTATCGAGAGGGAAGTTGGGTGATTTCTGCCATTCCGTAGCGATTAGAGAATGGAGCCTGCAAAAATCACCCTAATTTGGCCTATTTAACATATTCTACACAATACACACCAACAATAACCGTGCGGTAAAAAAATATATAAGCGTCTTATTATTTTTTAATTGAACCGCTCGGCGCAATCCCGTAGCTGGCGCAGCCAGTCGAAGGGTGAGCAAGCGGAATATCACTAATCTTTCTCTATGGCACTGCCACTGTAAAGCTATTTTCTTATAGATCGATCAAGCAGAACATGCGTACATAACTGACGGGCAACGCTTCGGCGTTGCTGTGTCGGATTTGTGTGATGGATAACTATTCGTTCGTTCCTCACGAAAGTTACCCACACTCAAATCAGGCGTGGCTGATCTTGTTAATTAATTCTTATATCTATTAATTCTTATGTTTTGGTTACAACTAAATCTTTAGGGTTCCCTATTATAGAATCTTTATGGATTCATACTTAATAATCTGTAGGGGGTGGGTGAATCATGACTTTTTGATGACTTGTGTCATGAATTAGGAGAGTTTAGGGGGGGGGAATTGGTGTGTGGAATGAGGGTTGTGTGACTTGTATCACATGCGTTTTATTAAGGATGTGGCGAGGCCTACCGAGCCAACGGTATAAGATTAATTCTGTATGCTTATTCAGGTGGTGAGTAGTCTTCCCATTCTGGTTGATAAGAACCAGGTGAGCTTGTTGTATGTGATTCTCTAAGTAATTGCTCTACATGCTCTACTCTTGAATTGATGTTTGCTTGTTGAGTTTGGTTTTCTTTCTTCTGCTTTCTCAAATTGCGGTTGAGCATTGCTTGGGCTTTGCTGTAGAAGAGGCCAAACTTCTCAAGGACAAATTCATATTTATTAGCTATTTGTCGCGGTGCAGATTCGCCGTCAATTTGGATAAACTGAGGGGTAGAGATAAGTAAACCTAGCTCTTTTGCTTTCTTAATAAGAGTTGTGATGTGGTTGGGGCAATAGCCAGTTCTTTTGGATAGCTGCTGACGATTTGGGAATGCACATTGATTATGGACGTTAAAGAACGTCGCTATGCCAGCAAGTAAGTTTTTTACTTCTCGCGGAATAGACTCATTCATTAGAACTGCGTTTTCTAATTGATGATGATGAGTGAGGAGGTTTAGGTTATCTGTAGACATAAGACAAGCCTCTATCACAGCTATTCAATGTCATAATACTTGGGCATTGATTTGCTTTATAAAGATAGAAGAGTCTTGAGTGTTTAGAGGCTCTAGTAGAGCTCGGTGATATAGTTTTCATTTTTGATTCCGATAGATTTTTAGGTTTGTTTAGATTGAGAGTCCAAACAATGAATTTTTAATGTACATAAAATTTGTGAAAAGATCAAACATCTTGAATTTTAGATACAAAAAAGCCGCTAGCTATCGGAACTAACGGCTTTTTGCAAGTGCTATATAGTTAGTTTCTCAGGCTAACACACTCTAGATCTTAAAAAATACACTACATAGTAGACTATGTAGTAGCGTGCTATGTAATGCACTTTTACTTTAAGAACGTGCGAAGATGATAGCAACAATGCGTCATCTTGTAAAGTGTGATAGCGGTTTAAAGTGAATCAAAACTAAGTGGTTTTATATTAACTTTTTTGTTGGAAGGTTTGAAGATATCCCCAGTCTCTAAATCTATTTTATAACCCTTTGTTATCCAACGACTGACTTCTGATGCACTTATGTGAGAGTTGTCTTTTAAGAATAGTTTTTGGTTCCCATGGGCGGAGCCATATCGACTATTTATGTATGTCAGAAAAGATATGTTCACTACTGTTCACTGTTTTATGGAAATCTAACTTGTTAGTTTACCACTTCTTATACCGCCAACAATAAACGCTCCGCCCTAAAACTTCTAATTAGTTCCCATATCACAAATTTTACATATATGTATATTTAGCGCTTTTGTATATTTTACAGAAGTGTAAAATATGACATTCCTAACACTAACAGCAAGTAGTTTCTGCTTTAAGCGTATGAATGATTTAAAAAATATTGGTAGGTTCAATTACCTGTTCCCTGAGCTTACTTGTAAGCAATACAAGGTATTGGAAATGTATGCCTCTGGTGCTCCCCAAAAACAGCTAAGTATTCAGCTTGGTATTTCAACTGACACTGTTAAAGAGCATCTGTCCTTGATTAAGAAGAAGTTGGGCTGCCAAAACACACTGGAAATACGTTACGTGTATTTAACCAGGGTTATGGCTGTTATAGCTGCGAAAGTGGCGAGTTTATGAGTGTTACCCCCCCTTTTTGGGGGGTAACTAAACTTTATAAATTGCAATACCATGCAATCCAACGTGATTCATATCAGTTTGTATTACTTTGATCTGATTCATATGTAATTTGATTTATTTCATTATGGAAAATCTATGAAAAATCAAGAAAAAGTAAGTATTACAGTTGTGCTTACAGGCGAGTCAGCCAAAAGATTTAAGATTGCTGTCGAGAAGTCTGGCCGCACGAATCGCTCAGAGGCTAGATTGCGGATGAAAGATCATTTAGAGCAATTTACAGAGATATCTTCGATAGGCTCTCGTGTAGAAAGAAAATAGTATCGAGATTCTGTCGGTATTCGAAATTTAGCCTTAGAAATGAGGCTTGAAGGTAGGCTGCCTTCACTAATGCAGAAAGCGCCGCAGAGGGGCGCAGGTGTGCGTAATATACCTAAATAAATTCAGGAGCCTTATCTGGGGCGATGTCCAAAGCTATTTTTCTATTTAATTAAGCGTGCTTGTTGAATGGTTTAGTAGGGTTACTTGGGAGTACCAGACACCACACCTTTGAGTGTGTGCATTCTACTACAAGAATGAACAAGCCAGTTTGTAGCACGGCTCTTGTAAGAGAGCCCATTGTTTTGTTTGAAAACAAAACAATGTTCTAGGAAGGAAGGAGTGCGAACTTGCAAATTATATACGGCTATTGTGATGGTTGCGATGCGATTAGTTTGTTAGGACGTTTTGTCGAACAAGGTGATTTTATCGCTGTAAAACAGCTTGGACCCGTTGGGGGAGAGCATGTTGCGTTCGCAGCCTTGCTATCTAACAGCATGCGATTTTCATTGCCTTTTGATTGGAATGGAGCTCATTTTGTTGCTGTCCAGAAACAGACGCAATCAGTTAACTGCCATACCTCTAGTAATTCAATTAATGCTAGGAAAAAGCGTTATCGTAAAGTCAATAACATCATAGTGACACCTAAAAATTGGAGACAGCACGTGAGTCGTAATCGTGGATTAAAGTATGCGAGCGAGTCATTGTCTTCTTTAGCTTCATAATGGTACGCAAGCACGTTTTCGACGTTTAGTTTGCATGTTTCATCCCATTCGTATCTACATCTTTTTAAACCAATCCGCATTATGCACTTAATTCACCTTGGTGAATTAAGTGCATGTTTATATGCCAAATTTGGCAACCATCGCCCGTAAGGGCTTATTTATCTATGAAAATAAGGAATTTTGCGTATGCAAATTAATAGCACTTATCACGCCTCAGGGCGTGTTTTACTTCTTCTCTGCGTTGCGGCTGTGTGTGTATTGGCCGCTGAGCCAGCCATGGCTGCGGCTACGGATTTATTTGCTTCCGGCAAAGATATGGTAAAGAAAAACGCCGGTGACGACTCGGGTATTGAAACCGCAATGCTTGGTTTTTCTGCGTTGAGCGCAGCAGTGGTGGGTATCACGTCTCGTAACTGGTTTGGTGCGGTCGGCGGCTTTGCCGGGGGCATGATGTTCTGGGAAACGGTGAAACCGCTAGTCGGGTTGGCCTAACACGGAGGCGGCGTAGCCATGAATATTAATGCGCAGTATTACTCGATACCCAAGTACCTCAATTCGGGCAAACGGATGTGTGGCTTACCTCGTGAAGAGCTTCTTCCGGCGCTGTGTATCTTCGTACTCGGCTTTTTTGCCAAACATTATGCCATTGGCTTTGTGTTAGCGGCTGCATGGTTTATGGGGCTTCGGTACATAAAAACCCAATACGGTGAGCACATCGTCGCTTATGCCCTTTATTGGTGGGGCAGCGCATCGATAAGTCGCTTGGTGTTTCAGCATACGCCGCCTTCGATTAAGCGTTATTGGTTGTCTTAAGGAAAGTGAATGGAGATTTCAAACAAAAAAGACCTATTGGCTATGAGCAAATTGCTCAATGTGTTCTTGGCAGTCGGTTTTTTGACCGCCAGCCTTACTAGCGTTGGGTTAGGCGGCGCTCTTGCCTACCTGTCGTTAAAAGAGAGCCGAACATTAGTGCCGCCAACTCTGTCTCGCGCGTTTTCGGTATCTAATGGCGACGTTGACGAAGCGTATTTGTCATTGATGGGCAGCTATTTTTTGCACCTTAAATATGACATCACGCCTGCTAGTGTCTCTCGTCAGTACGGTTTGTTGCTCGATTATGTGCCAGCCCCGTATTGGGCAGATATTCAGCCCGTTTTGGTTTCGGACGCCGAGCACATTATCGAGAGCAACGTATCTAGCCGTTTTATCCCAGACAGAGATGGCACGTTAGTAGCGTTGGAGTCGATGCAATTTAAGCAATCAGGCACTCTTTACAAAAGTGTTGGTGACCGAGATCTGGCGCCAGAGCCTGTAACTTACGTGGTTCAGATGGCCTATCCGAATGGTGTGCTTGAGCTCGTTGGTATCAAAAAAGAAGGAGTCCAAATGTGAGACGTTTTTTCATTATGGTGCCGTTACTTGCGGCACTTTCGAGTCCTGGCGTGCTAGCTGACATTGTTGCAAAGCGGGTGATCGACTTTACCGACGGTGACACTATTCCTATCTCGCTCTCATCGCTAAACATTAATCGATTGATGGTCAAAGGCGATAAAATTGTTAACATCACCTGTCCTAGTGGCTTCTGTACTACTACGGCTAATCAAAAAGATAAAACAGGCTCAGTTTCACTCAAAATTAACATTCGACTGCCGTTTAATGTACATGTAACGACCCAAAAAGGACGTGTTTTCTCACTGTTTGTGAGTCCGAAGTCGACGCCGTCGGTAGTGACTGAGTTTGCGCCGAGTGATGCCGATAGGCTTCGCCCGTCTGTATTTGAACGAGAGTTTGATTATCCAACGGCGCTCGCGCAGTTCACAAAAAAAATGATGCTCTGGCAGCGAGACTCTACGCCGATTGATGGGTTCTCTGTCCATCCGGTCGACCCAAGTACGTTAGATGATAAGTCAGGCGACTTACCGTTAACCCCTCAAGTGGTGTTTGTCGGGCAAGATTATTCGGGCATCATTTATGATGTACATAATCGTTCAAGTAACACGGTCGTGTTAACCACAGCTCAGTTTTATAGTTACGCGGCGCGAAGTGCAGCGCTTGATTCGTTGACGCTCGCTCCTGGCGAGCATACTCGCTTGTATTTAGTTACAGGGGGAGGAGTCAGCGATGTTCGATAAAATCAAAGCGCGTTTTTTTGATGACAAGGACGGCGATTTTGAACACGGCGGCGACATTAATGCTGAGACGACCAAGCGTAATAAAAATCTGACGACGGTGGTGATGATCACGCTTTTGGCTATCGTTCTCGGGGTTTATCAGTATACCCGCCCTAAAGTTGTTACGACAGCCCCAGAGAAAACCGTGACCTTTGGGGCTATTGTCGATAAAGATTTCACTGATAAGGATAACCAGTCGGCTTTGTCTCAGCAGCAACAATTGATAGCGACACTCACAAAAGATCTTCATGATCTCAAAGACAACATGACACGTCTCGAAAAAGATACTGATCAGCGTATAGAAAGTGCAAAAGACGATACCGCCTCACTTGTTGAGGTGAGGGTGCGTCGTGAGATGCAAGAGACGGTCGATTCGCTGCAAGCCAAAATCACAGAGTTGGAAACAAAAGTGCCGCGAGCTTCTGGTAATAAGGGAGGCGAAGATGGCAATTGGCAGGGGGCCCCCGAAACCTTTGGTCAAGCCAAACTGCCGCCTCGTCCCATTCCAACATCAGAAAATAATCCTGATATTGATAGCATGGCTTATTCCGATAGCCAGCAACGTGCGTTTATGCCATCTCAGTTTGACAGTACGGATTTTTCGTGGGCTGAGGAGGTGATACCGGTGAAACGCACTGTCGACAACTATGTGCCTACTGGTACTTTTGTGACCGCAGTGGTGACCGGAGGGGCCGACGCGAATGCTGGCGTATTGGGCCAAGGAGACACAACCCCTGTGGTACTGCAAACGCTTAATGAAGGCATTTTACCAAATGGTAAAAAATCCAAGCTGAAGGATTGTACTGTCACAGGTGCCACCTATGGAGAAATATCTTCTTCGCGTGGCATCGTTCGTACTAATCGTATGAGTTGTATCCTCGATAACGATGAGATATTGGACGTGGCGGTCAAAGGTACTGTGTTTAACTTTGGGCGTAATGGAATACGCGGCACTACCATTTTGAAAAACGGTAAAGTTGTACAAATGGCCGGTTTAGCGGGGATTTTAACGGGGTTAGGAGAAGCGGGTAAAGGTCTATCAGAGACGACGTCAACGTCGGCACTAGGCTCCACTACAAGCGTTTCTGGTGAAGATATTGGATTAAATCTACTTGGTAACGCGTCCGCGTCTGTTGGTGCGAAACTGGCAGACTATTACATTGGCTTAGCAGAGATGTACCACCCGATTGTCGAAATCAATCCTGGTGCCATAGTAAACATTGTATTCCTAGAAGGCTTTCCCCTTGACCCCATAGCGGCTGCTGAGTACGAGGAAGCTCAAGCCGAGACAAATCAGTCTCAATCTAATCAAGTCATGGAGGTGATAAGTAGTGTCACCCAAAATCCATTAGCTAAACAAATCAGTGCGCAAGGCATTCAAGTGCCACCGTCGCCGTTTGGCCATCAATAAGGAGGCGCTATGCGCATATGTTGGGTGTTATTGCCCTTACTTTTAGGCGGCTGCGCTGCCGGTCTTGGTGAAGATTTTAGTTGTACCCAAGTGGGCGGAGTGCCTGGATGTACCACTATGGATGAGATACGTCGTCAGCCTTTTGTGGCAGAGGCGAAAACGCCCACTCAGGCCCCGAACAATGTGTTTTTGACGTTGCCAAGACGAGATAGACAAGGAGTGCCGGCACGCACAGACGATGTAGTAAAAAAAGTCACGGTTTTTCCGTTTGTTGATGTTCTAGGTCACTACGTTGATACCACAGATATTTACGTGATATTGGATGAAAGTCGCTGGACAGGACGACCACCTAAGGCTATTTGGAAGGATTGACCATGCTTAGAAAACGCTTAAAAGGATCGGCTTCATTGGGCCTTGATGCGCTCATAAAAGATGCCAACCGACATCAAAACCATTTACACCATGAGTTGCCTTATCGTGAGTTTGATGCTGAACGTCAGCTTTTTCATAATCGCAGTTCACGTGGTTTTGCGCTTAAGTTGTCAGTGCTTGGTGGTGCAAACGACGAATTAGTGGTTTCACTCAATAAAATGGTGATGGATTTTCCTCAAGGGGATAAGTGGGATTACCAGTTATCAATGTTTGGTCATCATCGTGTGGCGCATTATTTGGCAGCGAATAGTGAGGCGATGGCTCAACGTGGTGGAATTTGTCGACGCTTGGCTGAGGAAGAGGTGCGCTATGCGGGATTTTCTGCTGCCCATGGATTTTTCCATCGTCAGAGACATCGGTTTGATTTGCGTGATTACGAGGCGTACTTCTTTGTATCGACTACAGAGAAAAAGGACGACAAACTTGATGATGTTCGTGCGGCGATGGAAACGGTACTGCTGCAATTGGGGGTTGAGACTGAACGGGTGACACCTGAGGTATTGGTAACGTTTGCCGGTGACATCCTTAACTTCGATGCCGCACAAGACCGGCCTCAAACGCGAGAATATAACCCTTTCGATCCGATTAACCGTCAAGTTCTGTCGCCTGATACTGAAATGCTTATGAAACGTGATCACATTGCGACACGTTTTACCAACTCAAAAGGAAAAGAGACTCGTGGGCGTACTGTATGTTTGGGGTTGGCACGCGCCCCGACTGATTTTCGACTTTATGCCATGCCCGAAGCGTTCGCCTCGATTCGCAATGTAGCTAAGATGCTAACTTGTCCTCATGTATTGACCTTGAGCTTTCGCCACAACGTCACGGGCAACTTCGAGCATGAGAATAACAAAAAAATCAGCGATTTGACCAAAACCTTGAAATCACCGATGGCGATTCTCTCACCGACAGCCGGCGATGAACTCGAAGAACGTACTGCCCTGCAGAAAGGGCTAGCTGATAAGGCGATCACCGTTTGCTCGATGGTATTAAACTTAACTTTGTTTACTAACAAGGAGGAGCAACGCCGTGACGTGCAATCAGCTAAAGAGGCATTTTCGGCGACGGGGCTTGATATCAAAGAGCAAATTATGATGCAAAGCCAAAGTCTGCTTAGCGCCTTACCGTTTTTGATGAGCGAAGGACTTTGGGAAGACTGCGGCCGCGCGGGACGCATCCGTACTATGAAAAGCGCCAATGTGGTCAATTTCTTCCCTATGGTACTCGATTTTAAACGGTTAGTCAGTGGTATGTTGTTGCCCACGATGCGCGGACAAGTGTCGTTTTTCGACCCCTTTCACTGTGGCAGTGACAACAAAAATATCGCATTGACCGGCGGCTCTGGTGCGGGGAAAAGCTTTTTTACTCAAGGTTTAGTTCGCAGTGTGTACGCCAAGGGGGGGAAATGTTGGATCTTAGACAAAGGGGATAGCTACAAGAAGTTGACCTTGATGCTTGGAGGCTCATACCTTAACCACAGCAATATATTCTTAAACCCGTTTACTCATTTAGACCAACTTCAAAGCCACACGCCTAGCGAGTGGGATGACGGCGAGCGGGTTGATCCAATGAAAGAGGCGCTCAGTAACATAACCGCGCTTTTTGCAACCATCGCCTCACCGCACGCTGAGCTAGAAGGGTATCAGACAGCTGTACTTGGAGACGCTATCTTAAGAGCCTGGGAGCAGCATGGCACGGCCACACAAGTGGACAACGTGCAAACGCAATTATTTGATTTGGCAATAGAGCATGGTAATGACCGACGTATTCGCGATATTGCCGTACAGCTCAATAAATATTGCGCTAACGGTGTGTATGGAGACACGTTTAATAAACCGTCGATGCTAGATCCCAATGTCGATATCACCACATTAGAGTTGGAAGGGTTTCCCGAAGATGTGTTGCGCCCCGTGGTGTTTGCGCTGATTGTGTCTATTAACCAACAAATGTACCTATCAGGCTCACGCTCGACGCCGAAGATGTGCATCATCGAAGAGGCGTGGAGTTTAATGTCTGGTACCAATGCGCAAACCCGTACCTTTATCAATACTGGTTATCGTACAGCCCGTAAGTTTGGGGGCTCATTTTGTACGGTGACTCAAGGGATTGGTGATTTCTTCGTGAATGAAGAGGCACGTGCCTCTTACGATAACTCGGACATTCACATTACTTTGCGACAAGGCGAAGGTTTTGAGAAGTTCTTACAAGATAACCCTAAGACCTTCAACGAGATGGAACAAGGGATCATAAAAAGCTTTCCTCGGGCGTCGGATGCGGGATACAGCTGCGTACGCATCAAAGCCGGCGGTCACACCACCTATCATCGCGTGTTTTCTGACCCATTTACGAGGGCTTGTTACAGCACTGAAGCCAACGAGTTTGAATATTGTGACAACCTTGTAAAAGAAGGGATGGACACCCTAGACGCCATCGAAGCCACGGCACAGCATTTCTATGGGCAAGAAATTTCTGATTATCAGCGCGCGCTCTCTCAACAAATATAAGGAACTTCTCATGATGCATGAGTTACAACGCCTGTTCAGCGTGTTGTGTTTAAGTGTGGCCGCTTCGGTTGCCACTACTTGGGCGCTAGACACGCCGCCACCTCTGGTCAGTTTTGATGTCAAAAGTACCTTAGACGAATACCACAGAACCTTACTGGCATCGTCCTTGACGGTTCCAGAGCAAGCCGACAAATTGGCTGCTTTTGCCGAGGTTATGAACGAAGAAGTGGCGCGTTACGCCAAGGCGCACGGTCAAGTCGTCTTGGTTAGTGCGGCGGTGGTCGATGGGACGCCGGATATTACCAACCACGTCCAACAAGCTATCGTTGAACGCTATCAAAAATAGGAGGTACGATGCGAAATCTCTCTTACGTTTGGCTGCTGGCAACATTATTAGCAGGGCCTTTGGTAGCCAAAGATCTTGGGCGTGTGGGGCCGGTCTTTCCTATTGGAGAAATTGATATGCTGAGCTGGATTGAAGCTCGCCTGAGAAATTTTGAGCAAAACGGTAAGTTGGAGCAAATGCAAAATGCGTTTGCTGAGCAAGTTAAACAGAGTGTGGAAACGCCACCGCCACTTGCTTTGAGCACTACCACCGAGCCCAAAACATATTTAGTCGACCCCAGCATTGTAGTGCCGAAGGATTTAATGGACGCACAAGGACGTGTGTTTGCCAAAGCGGGCACGCGGGTGAATCCTTTTGATACGGCTACTTGGCCAAGTGAAGCTCGTTTACCTAAGTTTGAGTACCGTAAAGCCTTAGTTTTTTTTGATGCGCGGGACGCGCGACAATTGGCTTTTGTCCATGCGCTTACACATGAAAAACCCCTGTTATATGTGTTGACCGGTGGCAGTCCGAATCAAGTCGCGAAGCAACTTGGTCAACGCATATACTTTGACCAACAAGGGACGCTGAGTGACAAATTGCGTATCCAAGCCGTGCCGAGCCTGGTTGAACAATCGGGAAAGGCGTGGCGCGTGCAAGAGTTTGATGTTCAGCATCTTCTCCCTCTTGAGGAGTGACCATGACCCCTTTTCGTTTTTGGCGCGCGCTAGTGCTGTGCCTGCTTTTACTTGGTTCATCTAGCGCCACCGCCGGTGGTGCGGCGTGCGTGAGTCGTTTTATCAACCCTATTACCGATGTATGTTGGAGTTGTTTATTCCCCATGACACTCGGCTCTGTGCCCCTCATTCCGTCGGCTTATCCTGACACTAACAACCCCGCTTCCCCGATTTCTTTTTGCCCCAAACCGCCACCCATTTTTATGCAAATTGGGCTCAATATCGGCTATTGGGAACCATACGCTCTGACTGACGTTACAAGGGTGCCTTACTGCATGGTTAACATGGGGATGCAATTATCGGGTGCGAATCAACAAAGGCTTGGTGGGCGAAGCACCTCACGCGAATCCGCGTCGAGTGATGGAGGGTTTTATCATGCTCACTGGTACAAATACCCACTGATTTATTGGCTGCAATTGATGCAATCTGCCGCCTGTATGGCGACTGATAATTTTGATGTAGCGTATTTGACCGAAGTCGACCCCTTATGGAATGACGATGAGCTGGCGTTCATTTTAAACCCAGAGGCCATCTTGTTTGGTAACCCCATCGCACAATTGGCTTGTATTCCTGAGTCCATCGCGACCACCACAAATCTTTCCCTACCATTTGATTTTCTTTTTTGGTGTTTGGGTTCTCAAGGTAGCGCTTACCCGTTAACGGGTAATACGAATTACCGTGATACCCCCATCCAAGCGGGTACCCTGATTATGGAGCGGCTTAATTACAAGCTGCACCGGCAAGGTATGGTATGGGAGACGCGAGGAGAAGACGGGGCAATCTGCTATCAGTACCCAACGCCAATTTTACCTAAGTCTCGATATCGCTATCAAATGAGTGCGCCTATTACAGATGCCGCCTGGTGTCACCCCTACACCACGACGACCACTATTTGGGAGATGGGGCATGATAACCCGACTACGGGCGATAACTTTGGTTTTGTTCAGTGGCGCAAGCGAAATTGCGTATTTCTTTAATCTGAGCTCGCTTTTGGCGGGGTAGGCTTGCCTGCCCTGTCAAAAGGAGTACCACGCTTGCGTGGAGCTTTTATTTCTTTGAGGTATTTATGTCTCCTTTTTTCCCTGTATTAGCCATGGTTGCCTTGTTTGTGACGACCTCGTCTCACGCATACACGCAAGAAGAGCTTGAAGCTTTCAGAGAGCTTGAAGCTTCTATGCTTGAAGCGCCCGTTTCTGAGGATGTAGTGCGTACTGTCGAATCTCAATATGAAGCAAGTAGTGAGTATTCATCCAAGGCGAAAGAGATGGCTCTGTTTTGGCAAGAAAAATTAAGACCTCAACATCTAGAACGGGTAATTGATATTCCTGAGCCAAAACAAAATCCCAATGCAGCCCCTACGGGAGTGATGGTGTTTGTTTCGCTCACTATGCCAGATGCCACTTTACGTGCCTTGCTCAAACAAAGCGCGCAGTGGCAAGTGCCTTTGGTAATACGTGGTGTTCTACCTGGCGGCTTTCTTGAAACCGCTAAGCGCATTCAATCATTACTGAAAACCCAAACACCTGGTGAACCGATCCAGAGCGGGTTTGCCATTAACCCTGAATGGTTTCGCACCTTTGAGGTGACCGAGGTGCCGACCTTCGTTGCGGTTAAACCTGGACGATGCCTACCCAAGCATACTTGTTTGGACACCGACTTTGATCGTCTGACGGGGAACGTTTCGCTGCCTGACGCTCTCAACTTATTGGCCGAAGGTGATAATCCTGAGGTAGTACATCCGTTATTAAGGAAAGGCTATGAATAGGACGTTCTTTTTGAGTTTGCTTGCTCTATTGGCCATGATAGGTTCGCCGTCGTCCGTTCAGGCCGATGCGCAGGGCGATAAATACTACGACAACGTCGAGTGGGTGAAAAATGCACAGCAAGCGATCCCTGCCAGAGCTCAAGGCAAGTTAAATGCGAGCGACTACTGCGCTGAGCCTGGATGTGATCGTAAAATCGCGAGGCCAGAGGAAGCGAACCTGACCGACGGCAATATGACGTCGAAAAAGCAGTCGGCGATGTACAGCAACGCCGAAGCACAAGCCGTCAAAAGTAGCTTCGATCAAGGTCGTCCAGAGGTGAAAAGCGATCCCGCTTATGAGTTTGCACTTATCGCTCAAGATAACGCTTATGAGATTAGTCACGGTATTTCTAACCAGTACGTCGATTGCGATAACGCCACTCAGTGCACCATAGATTATATCCCTAAAATATGTCGCCAACCTACTAACAGCAATGTGCCTTGTACGAAAAGTCCTGCGTTCACAGTAGTAACCTCTCCTGTGATTTACACTTGTCGCCCTGGTTGGTCACGAAGCGGGCATATGTGCCGTCGCACAGTCACAGAGTGTCGCTATGACTCCAGTAACTTTGTCAGTCTAGGGGGCTGTGTTTGGAGAAGTGATACGTGGCGTTGGAACGGACGTAATGTATCGCCGTCAGGATTTTCTTTGGGGGCGTATCAGCGTGAACACCTAACCTCATGTGGACGCCATAGAGAAACTACAATAACGACTTATGGGATTTGCGGTCCTGTTCCTCAAAGTGAGCGTGCTGCACTATCTTGCCGTTCTGGCTTTACGCTTTCAGGTGGGAATTGCATAAAAAACACCGTTCGATGGACAACTCATTGTTCGCTACTAAAAGAATGCAAGGTGACCTCTCAGCGCTGTATTGAAGGTAGAGCTACCCGTCGCATCAATGGTATACCGACCACGCTCAACTGTTGGAAGTATCAAGTCAATCATCGATGTACTCGAACGAACACTTGTAATGCGTTGCCTGCTAACTGCACAACCACCGCCACTCATTGCAGCGCAAAACAAAAAGGTGTTTGCATCGAGCAAGAGCTGAGTAAGTCCTGCCCTCAAAAACGTTGTAGTACCACTAATCTTATGTGCGGCGAAGATAGTTTTTGTCTAGATGGCGATTGCTACGGTGAGATGCCTACTACGTCGACCGAGTTTAATGAATCCGCAGCAGCGCTTGCGGCATTAGCTAAAGCGGCCGAAGGATTGGGCGATCCACCTAAAATATTCACCGGTCAGGGCCAAACATGCAGTAAGAAGATCGCGGGTATTGCCAACTGCTGTAAAGATGGGGGGTGGGGTACGGATGTCGGGCTCGCCAGTTGCAGTGAGCAAGAGAAGGCGCTCGGCAAAGCTAAGGAGGATAAATTAACCATATATTTAGGTAGTTATTGTGCCGAAAAGATACTCGGTAAGTGTATTCGTAAAAAGCAAGCTTACTGTCTGTTCGATAGTTTATTGGCCCGCATTGTTCAGCAGCAAGGCGTTCAGGGGCAATTGGGCCTTAGTCTAGGTACGCCAAGGGCGCCTGAGTGTGGGGCTATTACCCCTGAGCAAATGCAGCAAATCAATTTTGAAGACATCGATTTTTCAGACTTTTTTGCCGAGATGAACAGCAATACTGATTTACCTTCATCCCGAGAGATTCAAGAGCGGATTTCAAGTGCTATGGGAGGATAAAAAATGACACACATTACACGCACTTTGCTTGCGTTGACCTTGCTCTATGGGGGCAGCGTGCAGGCAAGCCAGTCCCCCCTCGGCTGGAAGTGGTATAACGAGCCGGTGGTTAAACCGGCCTCCAAAAAAACGCCCCCTAAGCCCATTCCACCCAACCAAACCACAAGGGTGATGAGCGCGACTGAGCAAATGGATTGGTTTCATCAGACCTACAAAGAAGCTCTCAACGACGCCACCATAAATTCTAAAGACGAAGGCAAGCTAAAAACAGTAATGCAGCTTAACCAGTTCATTGGTGAGCGTACCAGTGAAACGGGCATGACGTTCAAAAAGGTGCTGCATGCTAACCCTGAGCTTTCTTATCTAAAAGATCGCCCCGCCGAATTTGCCGCACGAGGAACTTATCATCAATTAGAGCGAGAGAAGAAAGTTGCGGCATTAGCACACATGCGTGAAGCAGGATGGGGTTTTTTCTTTGTCTATGACGGCCAAGATGCCCTCAGCCAGCAACTGGCACCATCAATGCAAAGCTTTGCCGATACTCACGGGATTGAAATTTTAGGTCTGTCTCGCGACCACACGTTTGTGTCTGGCATTCGGGAAAACCGAGTGAACGACAACAAAGTTGAGGTGCCTTTTTCGCCTGCTCTGATTTTAGTTAACCCCAACACTGGTGAGATGAAACCGTTGGCGTACGGTTTTATCTCTCAAACTGCGTTGTTAGGCCGTTTTTATAACGTAGCTAACGATTATCAAACCCCCGATTTTTAAGGCAGCGAATGCTTGCCACGACTCAGAGAGACACTCTATGTTAATCCGAACCCTATTATTATGCCTCTTTGCCCTGTCACCACTATCAGCGGCTCAGGCCTCCCCGAACGACGACTATGCGATGGTGTTTTTCTTTCGAAGTGATTGCCCTTACTGTCACCGCTTCGCGCCTAAGCTGAAACACGTTACTGAGCTTCAGCAATTACAAACATACGCGTTTTCACTCGATGGTCAATCGATCCCACATTACCCCGTACCTATTCCAGCTACGCCGGAGATAAGTCAAATGTTTTTTGATAATCCTCGGAGTATCACTGTGCCTGCGACATTTTTCATCAATGTGAACTCTCAAAAGTTTGTGCGTCTGTCGATTGGGGATGTATCAGCTGATGTATTGAACCAAAGTATCACGCGCATTTTAAGCGATCCTAAGACACTGGAGGCGTTGCAATGAATCATACGAAACGACGACCTATATGGCGTCCATTCGTCCTCGCCCTGGGGCTGAGTGGTATTATGATAAGCAGCGTGAAGGCGGGCGGTGTTAATTCCTCTTTGGATGGGTTTTTTAATGATTTAGGTTATAACACGAATGTTACTCACCCGAATGCTTATAAGGGACAAGCTGCGAGCTACTATAACGGCGGTTCACTTTCCGTACGCTCCCCCATCAAGAGTGCACAGCTTGTAAGTGTTAATTTGCCTGATGTCTCTATGGGTTGCGGCGGCATCGACGCCTTTATGGGGGGGTTCTCACACATTAGTTCTGATGGTCTGGTTCAATTTGGCAAAGCAGTGGTGCAAAATGCTCCACCTTTTGCAGTCGACTTGGCTCTCCAAGTTTGGGCGCCACAAATCAAACAAATTCGTGACAACTTACAAAATATTGCTGATAAATTCCTCAATCAATCCATTAACTCATGTGAGGCTGCGCAAGCGGCCGTCAGTGGTTTAGCTGCATCATTTGGGGGAGCGGATGCAAAAAAGCACGTCTGTAAAACTTTGGGAACCAAACAAAATGTATTTGACGATTGGGTTGCTGCGCAAACCGAATGTGGCGTTGGTGGTCAAGCCAAAGCACAATTGAACAACGCGCGCGCTGATGGGGCATCTGGTCTCGACGACATTACAAAAACTAGCCACAACATTGTATGGTCAGCCGCCGTGAAAAACGATTGGTTAGCGCGTGATAAATCATTGGCTGAGTTTTTGATGAGTTTATCGGGTACGTATGTTTACGACGCTAACGGGATTCCGAAGTATTATGCGTCACTCTTAGCAGATAATAATAATTTAGTGCAAGCGCTACTCAAAGGTGGAAAGGTTGAGTATTACAAGTGTGATAACCAAGGCCCAAAAGCTTGCCTGTCACCGGTTAAAAAAGAACTCACGTTAGCTCAAGACAAAGGGCTGGAATCGCGTATTCGTAAAACCCTAGAAGCGCTTTACATGAGCGTGGCCAGTGACACCAAATTGACAGATAGTCAAAAAAGCTTTTTGGAATACACAGAAACACCCGTATTGGCGGTATTTGTCGGAGCTGTGAGAGGCAATCAGTACCCCAACTTTGCGGCCTATTCGCGCATCATTGCGATTGAGTTACTGACTCGCTATCTCAACAATATGTTGACAGTAGTGACCACGTCACTCAATCAAACTCAAGTCGATAGCAAAGATATTGACCTTATTATGACCGACGTCGACCGAGCTCGTCGTTTTACCGATGGTTTAACCGAAAAAGCTAAACGACTGATTTTAACACAAGAACAACTGAATCAGGCGTACAAAGAAACAGATCAAGGTTCCATGAGTAAGGTCAATAAGCAACTTCTACAGAACCTGTCTTTTGGAGGGTAACGTGACACTCGAATATTACACTTACACTCAAGGCGCGGCGATACAAAAAGCACTCAATGCAATTGCAATGTTTTTTGCCAGCCAATCATTCGCGTCAATGACGTCTATCAGTCTTATGATTGGAGCCGCACTTACCTACGCGAACTTTGTGGCCTCGCGTAACCCAAAGCACATTTACATTTGGGCTCTTGTATTTACGTTGGTACCTTCGATGCTGATCAAGCAAACCGTGAACATGCAGATTATCGATAGAACGGAGCCTACCGCGGGTTATTCGGTGGCAAATGTGCCTTATTTGGTAGCTCTTCCAACGTGGTTTTTCTCAACTTTAATGGTCGGTAGCGCAGATACAATAGAGTCTATTTTCACGACAGTCGATGATGAACGTTATGGTCGTACAGGGATGATGTTTGGCTCAGAGCTCTATCAATTATCGCGTCAAGCCGACTTAAAAGACGTTGAGCTAAGAAGGCTATGGGATGACTTTTTCAAAAACTGCATCATCGGGGACATTCAAATCAACAAAAAATACTCCTGGCAATCTCTCTTGAACGCGCCGGATATTTTCACATTTCTGGATGGGCAGAATATGAGTCCACTACGAGGGGTGATTTTAAATAATATCAGCCAGTCCTTTAAAACCTGTGAAGAAGTCTACCCCGACTTAAAGCGCAGATTCCTTGGTTCAGCAGCTGAAGAGCTTGATTTGATTGCGACTTACCTTCATGGCAGTAAGGCTAATATTTATAGAGCCCATATAGAAAATGCTATGTCAGACAGCTATCAAAAATACATTGGGATCAGTAACAACGCCGTCAATGTACTTCAGCAAAATATGACAATGAATGCGATGCGACATAGCATTGATAACCTCGATCCATCCGCATCGGCTATGAACTACGCGTACACCTCGAACAAGATGCAGCAAACCTCAATGTGGGCAACCTTAGGGATGCAGGCCCGAGAGTTCATCCCCATGATGCATACCATGCTCTTTACTTTGTTTAGTTGTTTAGGGTTTATGATCGCAGCGGTAGCCCTGATACCCGCGTTCACCAAAATGGTGCTGACTAACTACATCAAGACGTTTGCTTACTTGGCAGTATGGCCGAGCTTATTTGCGATACTCAATGCGATCATGACCTGGACGCTCGAATCCCATTCTACGGCAACGGCTAACCCGATGAATGGGCTGTCACTTTCTAATGGTAATGCATTGGATGAGTTACACATGCGTTACGGATATATGGCGGGTTTTTTAATGATGTCGATCCCTGTCTTAGCCGGAAAAATCCTGCAAGGTGGGGTCGCCGCCGCTCAGGCTATGAACTATCAATTAGCAAGCATGATTAATAGCACCAACGCTCGCGTTTCAGCAGCCTCCTCCACCGGAAACTTGGACTTTGGTAATTTACAAATGCAAAACCACAGCTTTAATAATACTTCAGCTAATAAGTTTGACGACAATCTATTAATGAGAACTGGAATGAGTACCGCGCAGCAAGCGGATGGCACTAGCGTCACACGCTTTCAGAATGATGGTGGTCGTAAGACGTACAACGCACAAGAGGCTGAATCCAAGCCGTTGTGGCAAGCGCAAGCCTCATCCATGCTGCAAAACAGTATCAATGACCAATACACAGACGCGAAAACAGCTCAAACGCAACACATGAACAGCTTCAATGACAGCTTTTCGAAAGGCTTTTCGCAAAGTGATCGTTGGAATGACAACTGGAGTCGAAATCGCAGTTATGGGGATGGTCAGTCAATATCAACTGAAGGCCAGATAAGTCAGTCGCATGCCAAAATGGAATCTGCGATTCAAAGTGTATCGGAGACGACTGGCTGGACACACGATCAAGCAAGGGCTTACATGACAGCGATTAGTGGTGGCATCGAAGTGGGTACACCAAAAGGCGCTGAGTTACTTTTTGGTATGAGTGCTAAAGCGGGAGTCAATTGGAGTCAAGATGAGCGAGAATCGTTCAGTAAAATGAGTGCTGAGCAGAAACAGTCACTTTCTCAAGCGACCGCACAATACAGTGAAGGAGCCACAGAAATGCAGCGCGCGGGCCGCACACTGGATGCGAAAGAAAACCGTAATGAAGTTGAGCAATACGCGCACGACTTTGCGTTGAACTTCCAACGCACCCAACAAACGGCGGCTGCGGTAAATGCGTCCAATGCCGAAGTCGACAGCCTCAGTCATATACAATCAAGACTGACAAACGACACGGTGAACTTCAGTGCCAGCACCATCACCGGCTTCCAGCAATACTTAGAGGGCACAATGCTAGGAGATGACAAAGAAGTGTCCCGCCTGATGAATGCCTACAAGCCGGAGGACATTCAAGATGTAAGGCGAGCTTTTAATGATTACATCAACAGTGATGACTTTCAAAAGCACTATGGCGTGGACACATCCAAAGCCTCATTGGAGGCGCTCAAAGGTAAATATGAGCCGCAGGATTTAGGTGGGACGCCGACCTTAACGCCAGAGCAGAACCATTTCATAGGTTCAGGAGCAGTCAACGCGCGCTCTCAGACCGATGAAATCGCTGCGGACATGTTTCAGCTCAATGAGAGTGGAGAACTGTTTGTTGCTCGCAACTACAATAACGTGAAAGGCAATGCTTTGTTGGTCGCCGGTCACATGCAGAATCAGGTTGAGCCGACTTTACCGTCTCCGTCGGTTGAAAATGGTTCAGTAAAAATAGACGTCGAGCAAGAGGTTGAACCGATCAAACCGACGCGGGTGGGCAGTCCGACTAATACGAGTTACCCATTAAATCAACCGCCTCAAAAATAGTGTTTAAAAACACAGCGCTGTATATTTAAACACGTAGTAAACTGTGTTAATATGTTAGGTGTATATTAAAGGTGGGAATGAAATATGAAGTGGATAACTATGGCATTACTGAGCCTCTTAGTATCTTTGCCAGCAATGGCACAGTCTTGGAACAAAAGCTCCGAATTAAAGGCGTTAGTGAGCAAATTGAATGCGAAGTACGAATCAAATGAGTTATCTGATTATCAAATCGAGAAAATGGGTCGTGTTGATAATCTTTCTTACTTCATTCGACACCTTGATAAACCTGGTACGCCGGAGCACGCGCAGCTCAAGGCGTTTTTGTGGGGGATGCAGTCGGCACATATTGGCAGTATCAACCAACAAATTCAGACCAACGTGGTTCCATGGTTTTGCCCACCTGGAGGAAGCTTGAAAACGGTCAGTCACAATGCAAAAAATCCAACTGAGTTTATAGAGAGTGTCATTTGGTATGGCTTAGAGCGAGACTTGCAATATAACCCAAATCGCTTTGATGTATATAATGGTGCTGCTTCATTTGGTGGTGTGAGTGGGCTTATAGTCTACGGCCTTCAAACTAAATACCCTTGTTATGACCAAGTACCGCAAGCGCATCGTTTAGTTGGTTTTAACTACTGAGCAAAAATCGGCTCTCCATATTAAGGCACGCAATTAGCGTGTCTTTTTAATGGGGCTAACAATGAGAATACCCTTCCCCTACTACTGGTAAGCAAGCTAGGCTATAGACTAAACGCCTAACTTTTTGCTTACGTTTGGAAAAGCTTATGCAAGAAGCCTTTGTTAAAGAAGACGAACTTTTTATCGCGTCAGGCCCATCTTCTGTTGATGACTTTTTAAAGACAGCCATATCAAAACGCAAATACATCCATTGCACATACCCTCTCATCGGAAGGCTAGAACTTTCCACTACAGTCGTGAGAGAACTAAACAAGCAAGACATTCAATGGATTCAGTTTCCTAATACTGGGCGACTTTACCCCCCTAACTTTAGTATTGCTTAATAAATTATGGTTTGCCTTAGCTGCTATATGCTTGCATGTAGAGGTAAAGTAAACCCGACAAACAAAGTTTGTCATCCTTTGAATCCACCTTTCAAATCTTATCGACATTAGACATAAGCCTAGCGAGCTGTTCACCTAAAACCTTTTAGATTGAACTATGCACTATCAGACTCCTGGTAACCCCTGTCGTTCGCAGATTACTCCCAGAGAAAACCATATCGTTAGTGCGAAGCTTCTTATAAGTCCCGTTGAATGTGTCATTTATCCGTTGCCTCAATGTAAACTCTTGAATTAGGAGCACAGATGCGAACCCGAAAAAAAAGTAACCATTTTACCCGTGGTGGCCAAGTCACCTTTCATTCAATACGAATGTTTTTTCAAGTTAATAATGCCCTGATTAAGTATATTGGGTGGGGTATGCTTATCTCAACTGTGGGATTGACACTCTTGCAAGCCCCACCAAATGCGCTTTGGGGTGAGTTCTATTACTGGCGAAACTTTTTTTACGCGAAGCTAGATAAGCCCCTGGATAGTATGATTAGCACCATTTGGGAGGGAGAGCGCTATCAATCTACTCTAGCCTCTCAACTTGAGAACCCCGTGCTGCTCGATATCCACGAACGACTATGGCACAACTTTCAAATTTACTATTTGCTCTCAATGGCCATTGGCTTTTTCATCTTTTATCTCTTGCAACGATTTTTTAAAGTTCAAGGGGAAAAACAGAGTGAAGATTTCCATGTTCGTGGTTTTCGTTTAGTTGCCCCTGACGTACTTACCAAGGCACAAATCAAGCGCGCGAAAGTGACCCGTAAGCGGGGCTATGGCGATGGTTCAATTTCACAATTTAAGATTGATGGCCACGCCCTGCTTAAGCAGTCATTTGAGGTACAGCACTTACTCATAGACGGCACCACAGGTGCGGGCAAATCGGTTATGATCCGCAAATTGTTGCGTTGGATACGCGAACGCGGGGATAAAGCCATCATCTACGACAAAGGGTGTGTGTTTACCAGTAAATTTTACCGCCCAGATACGGACGTGATCTTAAACCCGTTTGATGCGCGTTGCGCCAACTGGAACGTTTGGTGCGACGCCAAAGACGCGCCCGATTTTGAAAACATGGCGGCGGCCCTCATTCCTCAACATGGTGATGGTGATCCGTTTTGGGTGGACTCAGCGCGTACCATTTTCTCTTCCACTGCGTTTCGTATGAGCCAGGACAACAAGCCCGCGACCACTGCTCGATTGCTGAGCTTGATTCTAACCAGTGAGCTGGAAACGCTTGGTAACTTCTTGGAAGGGACAGAAGCCGCCGCTCTAGCTTCAAAGGACATCAAGAAAACGGCTATTTCCATTAAGTCAGTGTTGGCCACCTACATGAAAAGTATGCGATTTCTGGATGGGCTGGATGATAAGGATCGTGAAGCCGCCCTGCAGAAGCCTTTTTCCATTACTGATTGGGTGCAAGACGATGAGCAAAGTGGCTTTTTGTTCCTATCGAGCAACGCCCAACAGCACGCTTCACTGAGACCACTTATCTCGATGTGGTTGGCGATTGCCTCAAACGCCATACTCGGACTTGAACCCAATGAAAAACGACGCATTTGGGTATTAATGGACGAGATGCCGAGTCTTCATAAACTCCCTGAGCTGGGTTCCATTATTGCCGAAGTTCGAAAATTCGGGGGGTGCTATTTGATTGGTATCCAATCGTACGCGCAGTTGGTAAAGACCTACGGCAAGAACGCCGCCGATGAGATGTTTGATTTGTTGAACACGCGCTTTTTCTTTCGCGCCCCCTCAGCACAAATGGCACAGATCTCTTCTAAGGATTTGGGTGAGCAAGAAGTCGATATTTCCAAGGAAAACGTCTCTTACGGTGCAAACACGTTGCGCGATGGCGTCTCTCTGGGCCATCAAACGGTCACAAGACCTGTGGTATCCCCGAGTGAGATACAAGCCCTGGACGATTTGCAATGTTACTTACGCACACCAGGCGTTGACCTCATCACCAAACTGGACTTGGAGTTCGATGTTATGAAAGACATTTGTCCGTCATTCAACAAAAGAAGCGTGACATTGTCACAGAAAATGCAAGAAGCCTACGCACAAGCGACCTATTATGAGAGCGTCGCGCCTAGTATTCACCTCTCAAAAGAAGAGCAGCAACCGTTGCTGGATATACAACAAGCTAAGTTTGATTCCAAAGAAGAAATGTTGAATGAAGCTAGCCAAATGAGAGAAGCGATGCAAAGTGACACCGTGCAAGAGATGGTCGAGTCAAAGGATCGAGACAATCATGAGTACCAAGAGCAAGCTCAACGTGTCATTGAAGAGCAAGCCATCTCTCCCGAAGTTGACATTGGAGGCATTGCAGATTAATGACTCAACTCAATTTTGAGGTTTCATAACAAAGTACGTTGCCAGGTGTAAACCACCTTAAATCATTTCAAACGGATGCCTCTTTATGGCGCCACACACCGTGGTTTCATATTACTGCTCTCATAGCTGCATGTTGATAGAGTTCCATTAGGAACAGTAAATTTAGTTATAGTGCATTAAGACTAATTTTAATTAGTCTTTCAAAACCCACATCGCCGAACGACTCAAATACAACCTTAATCAATAAAAACTACTAACGACCAAATACCGCTCAATCTTATTGCCTGCGGTATTTGGCATTCCTTAAGGAAAATCTCATGCTTTCAATCAGCGCACTCAAGTCCGCCTCTGGCGCAACAAAATACTACCTTGGCGAAGAAAACCCTAAAGACCTTCCTGACGTCACCCTTGAGAAAGGAGAAGGAGATAATTATTACCTAAAAGAAACAGACCAGCCTGAAACCACTTTTTGGCATGGAAAATTGGCAGAAGAAGTCAATTTAGCGGGAAAGCCGGTAGAAAAAGAGATCTTAGAGTCTGTCCTTTCTGGCCATCTTGGCCAAGAAACGATTAAAGGCAAGAGGGCGAATCATAAGTCGGGGGTCGACCTGACTTTTTCAGCACCAAAGTCCATTAGCCTCTTGGCTTTGGCGGGCGGTGATACTCAATTGATTGACGCTCACAACGCAGCAGTAAAGTTTGCGCTCACAGAGATAGAAAAAGACGTTGCTCAAGTGAAAGTTACCCATGAAAAAGGCGTCCAAGAGTACGAAAACACGGACGCTATGATGTTTGCAGTGATCCGGCATAAAACCAGCCGTGAAAATGATATGCAGCTCCACTCTCACGCCCTCGCCGCCAATATGACGCGTGATCAAGCAGGAGAATTACGCGCGTTATCAACGTGCCTCAAGCAAAAAGGAGGGGTGATTAACGGATCGGGTGAACGCATCTATAATTTTCAAAAATATTACACCTCACTGTACCAAAGCCACCTTGCAAAAAGTGCTGAAAACCTCGGCTTCAGCATGCGTGGGGTCGGAAATGGCCAGTTTGAAGTTGCTGGCGTACCAGAATCCCTTATTGATGAGTTTTCCACGAGAAAAAAGCAGATCGACCAAAAAGCATTGGATTTCGGTAATACTCAAACAGCAAGGGATACGGCCGCACTCGATACACGCAAAGCCAAAACCTATCACAGCCATGAAACACTCAACCACAAATGGCAAACCAAGATCCAAGAGCACGGGCATGACCCTGCTCAGTTAGTTTCTCTGGCAAAGCGTGCTTCGACTGAACGTGTCGGCCCATCAACACAAGAAGCTAAGGCAGCAATCCATCGCGCCGTTGAACATTTGGGACAATATAAAACCACCTTGCACATTGAAAAAATCATCGAGATCGCGGCCGCTGATTTCACTTTAGGTACAACGCAATTGAATGCTCTAGATTTAAAGCAAGCCTCCGATGAGCTTATCAAAAGCGGCCAGTTAATTGCGCTCCAAGAGAAAGGTCAATACACATCAAAAGCCCTACTCGATAATGAGCGCGCACTCATGGATGCCACACTAGGCCGTGCGCACCACATGAGAACCCACGTGAATCCGAGTGTACTCAATCAACTCAAGGCTTCTCACAAGCAACAACAAATTCTTACCGACGTGTACCAGTCAACCAAACAATTTCACATCGTGAACGTTCACGGCGACTCAAAACCGATGGCCCAGCACTTACTGAATCTCGGCAACCATAGTCACAAAAGGGTTCACTTGGTTTCACCCAACGCCAGGGAGAAACAAAACAGCATGGAAAACATTCAACGAAAAAGCCACACTTTAAGTGCCTGGGTCAGCCAACTGTTCAGCTCGGAGCATCGTCATACCACGCACAGCTTGTTGAACGGTGACTTACCCCTAACCAACAAAGACGTATTGCTCATCGATGAAGCAAATAAACTGAGTGCCAATGAATTGCTGGCACTCACCGAAAAGGCTAAGCAATCGAACAGCAAAGTGGTGATGCTCAATCGCGTCACGAACCGACAAGGCTTTAAAGCGCACAATGCCATCGAGCTATACCGTAAGGGCCATGTTGAGAGTCACACCTGGATAAATGGGAAAAGCCAAGACAGCCAAGTGAATCTTCACGACAATGATACGCAACGACTGGCTCGCGTGTATGCTGACCTGACAGACAAGGATCAGACTCAAGTATTAGCCACCTCTGGCGTTGAACAACGGCGTCTGACCGAAGCGATAAGGACGCAGCTAAAAAACACCCACGCCCTTTCTCGCATCGAGACCACCCTCTTCACTCAAGTTCCTCACTTTCTCTCTAAAGCGCAACAACCACTCGTTCAACATTACAAGCCAGGCATGATACTCACCCAATGGGATAACAAGCAGCCCCAGCGCTTTGTCATCGCCAGCATCGATAAAGAGAGCAATACCATGACCGCACTTCGCCAAAAAGATGGGCAGAGCACTCACTTTGATCCATCCACCTCTGAGTTTAAAAATAGAAACATGCAACTGACTAAGCCTGAGAGTTTGAATATTGCAGTGGGTGAACGCATCAAAGCCGCTAGCCATCATAAAGCCGCCGGCCTAACCGCACACCAAAGCTATCGTGTCAAAGCACTCGATAAAGATACCATCACATTAGACCATCAGGGCCAAACAAAAACCCTCCCCCTCACAGCCCTCAAGGATGCCAACCTGAACTACGACTACGTCCATACGGCCAGTCATATCCAATTAAAATCGCATACTTTGCTATCAGCCAAAGCGTTCACTTTGTCAAAACCACTGCTCACAGAGCTGACAGAAAAGAGCGGGCGCATCGATATCTTTACCGACAATATGGAGAAAGCGCATCATGCTCTCGGTAAAACCCAGGTCACTCCGTCAGCTATCGAACGCGTCATGACACCAAACCCGGTCAACGACCGCTATTTAAATGGTCGTACTGCAAACGAACTCAAGCAGGACGTCAACGCGGCACTATCCGCCCTCTCTCGGGACCAAAGCACTCCCCTCATAGAAAAGGCCGTAAGCTTTGCGCTTAACCATCTATCAGAGCGAGAAGCCGCCTTTAGTCAAAAAGCGCTGGTGATCGAGGCCGTGCGTTACGCATTTGAAGAAGCCGGCACATCGGTCAGTAAATCCCATATTGAGGCGGAGTTGGCCAAACGCAGCGATACCTTATCCGCGCACTATAGCGACGGCACGAGATGGACAACCCAGACCGCGCTAGACACAGAAAAACACATCCTAGCGAATATTGATCAAGGTAAGCATCAGCATACGCCTTTTGCATCAGCAAAACAGGTGGCGCAGTACCTTGCTGAAAAGCCCAGACACACAGAGGGACAAAAAAGCAGCGTCACGCTCATTTCGACCACAAAAGACAGTTTTGTGGCCATTCAAGGTTTAGCCGGCACGGGTAAATCCACCATGCTCGAATCCAATATTGAACTTATTCAATCAGTGAAAGCTGTTAACCAGGAGAAAGCGCAAACAGTCATTGGCCTAGCACCAACCCACGCGGCCGTCTCAGAGCTAGAAAGTAAGGGCGTCAAAGCGCAGACCTTAGAAAGTTTATTAACTGAACTACGCCAGGGAAACCGTCAACCGAGTGATTACCAGGGCAACCTCTTCTTCTTAGATGAAAGCTCGATGGTCAGCAATAAGCAGGCCAAAGAGTTCACCGATCTCATTCTGGCCAGTCAATCCAAAGCCGTTCTTTTAGGGGACAAAGAACAGTTGCTGTCACTCAGTGCCGGTAAGCCATTTGAACTAGCGATGAGTCAAGGCCGAATCGATAGCGCTGATATGACCGACATTGTTCGTCAGCAAAACGACACGCTACTCAACGCGGCGCAAAACACCATTGATAAGCAACCACACAGTGCGCTTGACAAGCTCCAGAAACAAGCCCCCGACACTCAAGGAAAAACCCAACACGTTATTTCAACACTCGATGAACATGCCCAAGATAAACGCCAAGCGCAGTTGGAAGCGACAGCCAAACTTTCTTACGTTGTGGCCAAAGATTACTTAGAGCGTACGCCAGAGACGCGCGACAATACCCTTATCATCGCCTACACCAACATTGAACGTGATGAGATTACTGAGCACATTCGCGACGGCCTCATCAAAAACAGGGAGTTGGGTAAAGAAAACATCATGGCGACACGCCTTCGCTCAGTGGGCGCGACGGGTGAGGAACTATCCACCATGATGCCTTATCAAAAAGGCTTAGTATTAAGTACAAAGCCAGGGGAATACGCGACCATTACCGGTGTTGACTCAGAGCATGGCATCGTGACACTTCAGCGTCATAAAACGGGCAAAACTGCGACTTTCTTACCTAGAAACCGTGACCACACGTTTACGACTCTGTTTTCCGTGGCTGAAAAGCCACTCTCAACCGGTGATAAGATCGTAACGCGCTTCACCGATAAGACACGTGACATCAAAGCGAACGTCGAATACCACATCACCCAAGCAACCTCCGAAGTCATCCAGGCACAATCACCGACGGGCCAATCCCTGACTATCGACCCTTCGACCCTACAAGATGGGCATTGGGATTACGCCTATAGCCGCACGGCTGATATGGCCCAGGGGTCAACATATCCACACGTCATCACCGCAATTAAGAGTAAAGGGAGTTTAACCAACCTTAGACGTGCCGGTATCGATGTTACCCGTGCGAGTCAGCACATACGTCTCTATACCGATAACACGGAGCACCTGGTCAAAACCTGGTTATCCAAAGAAAGCCATAAATCGAGCGCGTTGGAAACCATCGAGCAGACTCCTCCCAAAAATACCGTGTATTTTAACCGCAATGCACTGCCACATGAGGACACACGCTTTCAAAATGCCAGTGGTGACTTTGATTATCAAAAATTCAAAAACCATATTAATGAGACCCTTCCTAAATATACCGAGAGCCTAGCTAAAGTATTATTAGGGACACCGAACATGAGTAAGTCGGATAGAGATTATCTGACCTTCGGAATAGGTCAATCGGCCATAAAAGTAAGTTTGACGGGCTCCCACCGTGGTTATTTCAAAGATTACACGACGGGAGAAAAAGGCTCACTCGTTAACCTCATAATGAGTCACAAAGATATTGGATATAAGGAAGCGATGAACATAGCAAACAGTATGATCAATGAGCCTGATAAACATCAATTATCAACAAACCCTAATCACGAGAAATTGATAAACACCACGCCAAGACATATCGCAAAATTTGAAGAAAGGGCCAAGGATTATATAAAACAGAGTCAACCCATTAACGATTCTTTAGCGCAATCTTATCTGAACAAGTTGGGCATAAATAACATTGAGAATGAGCATGTTAAATATCACCCCTCGGTGTACTCTTCTGAAGACAAAGCCCTCCACCCTGCCATGCTAACAAATATCCACGACAAGAATGGAGAAACGAAGGCCGTTGAAATCACATACCTGGACTTGAACGGGAATAAAGATAACACCCTCGATATTAACCCAAGAGTATTGGGGACAAAATCGAAACAGTTTACGAAATTCCACGAAGGTGAACATTTACACGCAACAATAATTAGCACATCTATTGAGCAATCATATTTAATTAGAGAAGAGACTCAAAGCAAAGTCGACATTATTAATGTCAACCATAAGAATGACATTCAAAATCTATCCACCGACGAATTACGGCAGAATGTAATTATTGTCTTGAGTCAAGGCAATCAAGACTTGAACCCGAACAACATTGAAAAAATCATGGAGAACTTTAATGGAAGAGACATTACTTTTATTGCAGAAGAAGATCTGCATCGCGATATTGAATCGTGTATAAAGCAACTGGATAGAGCTTCTAGCATCTCGAAAGAAGAAATTCCTGATGATATAAAACATGAACAGTCGGAACGACTAGATAGCTTTGAATTAAATGAAAGAAAAGAGAAAGACAGTCAATCATTAGATTATTTCGATGACAGAAACATAAGTCAACAAAAGGAATCTATCGCACTAGAAAAATATAGAGACACCGATTATGAAGACAGAGAAATAGATAGAGAACTGGAACGATAATCAGAATAGAAAGGGTAGCCCATGGCTACCCTTTTTTTTCACCTGAAAGAAATTCGTCCACTTTATTATTCACATCAGCATTAACTAAATTTCTCATTTCACCCGCTTCATCTTTTTTACTATAAAAAGCGGCCCCATCAAAACTTTGGGAATGAGTCAAATTCCCCGTCCCTTGTATCTGCCTAATACGACGGTACATCTCTTCCATCAACTCGCGGTTCGACGGTCGCGTATCTTCACTATCGTTCAGTTTGATACGCAATGCAAAGGTGAGTAAATCACGCACAGCATCGGCATCATTCATTTGGGTACGTTTCTGAAACTCCGCAAAGTCCTTCTCTAAATCACCTTTAATCGCAGCTTGTAATACTCGACTTCTTGCCATTTTAGATTTTTTCCTTAGATTTAAAATCAATATAAAAGTAATGTGAATCAAATACATTTCAATATCATTATAATCATAAAAACCTCTGAGAGCCACGAAATTAAAGGTCTAAATTGAAATCAAATACACTTACAATTAAATCTCAATACCCTTTCTCCCAACCATTGCCCGAATTGGGCTAAATTGAAATCAAATACAATTACCGTAAATCTCATTACGATTAAATATGCTAATTAGTAAAGATTTTAAAAATTTTTAATACTGCATTCTACCGAGCGCAATTTAATGTAAGCTACTGTTTTTAAAGGACTAAATTCATTTCAGACAACCATTTAAATCGAATTTCGATTTAGCGTAGGGTGTGGTGACTTTCAAAAGCCTCCGACTTCTCGGACGCTTTCTATCGGGCAAAAGAATCTAATCAGTGGGATCTGGAGAGAAGCGAAAGACAAGAGCCGACCAGGTGGCGATTGAATCGGTTAATATCGTGAGTTAAAAAAGGAAAGAAAGGAAGGGTGGATAAGGCATGATAGTCAAGACCCTGCACCATTATGGTGCAGGGTCTTTTATTTAAGATTTAGCTCATAATAAACTGATTGGACTTTTTGGATGTATATTTTTCTAGCGTTCTCGGTGCGTTCATGAAATCCCGCATTATACGCACCGACACTATTCCAATTATATCCATGACTGGCAAAGTTCGAACTTAACACCCAAGCACCCAAATAAACATTAAAGCATGGTTCATAAATGTTCGTTTCGTTTATATTAAAATCGGATAACTTATCAAACCAATGAGAATTAATTTGCATCAAACCAAAATCACGACTAACAACGTGACCGGATTTATTTTTATTTTCATTGTACGCGTTAGGGTTTAGGCTACTTTCTACAGTAGCAATCGACTTTAAGAGCCTGGGTTCGACATTGTAATACCGCCCTGCTTCATCAAAGCAAAACGCCTTACTGAAGCATGGGAATAATAAACTTAGGTAAAATAAAGATCTCATATTGGAAACCTCTTTAGTTAAAAAATATATTTTAAATATTAAATAATGTATTTCAAGAAAAAGCCATGAATAATATTCATGGCTTCAATAATTACGCTGCTATTCTTTTCTTGTTACCACGCTTCACTATCTTGGAACCGTGCGATTCTCTAATATCATCAAGTGACTTGCTTGAGCCTCTTCTTTTTGCCGTCCCTGTTTTAAAATACCAAGCGGTTTTGTTTTTCGAGTAAAAGAACTTACTATCTTTCAACTTTTCTTTGTGTCGCTTTGTTTCTCCTGTAACCCAAATCCACGTACCACAAATTTCTATATTTAGACCATCCAAGTTTTTAATCTGGTCAATTGCTCTTTTCAGAATTTCACTCAAGTTTTCGCTTTGGCCGTCGGCTTCGCCAGTAAATGTAACTTGGTCAAACTTTCTTAGTGATTCCCAAGCTTGATTTAATAATTGGCTGAAGTGAACATCACCGCCCTCTTTGTCTGGGTGATATTGGTTGATAAGCTTGCGAAATACTTTTTTAACTTCATCTCTAGAATAGGTTTCGTTTTCTTTGTTCAGTTTAAGAATTGATAGTGCATCGTTGATATTCATTTTCGTTCCTTGGTAGCGGCGGCATTGCCTAAGTTATTAGTGGATATTTTTCTTGTTTCGGATGCTAAGTTTTATCTGGCTTGGTGTCTTAACAGGAAGACTTGATATATTGTAATTGATCGCAGTGGCGATAAAACCATCTTTCGTTGATTGAAACAAAATCGAAGGTGTCAGAGACTTGTATTTAAAAGTAAGGCATACACCGTGAAAATTAGCATCTTGAATAAGTTCAATATTGCCAAATTCAACAGGTGAAGCGTTTATAATTTCACTCTTGATTGATAGGATTTGCTGATAAGTCCAACGACGATTTTTATTAACGATGGCTTTCGTATTTGAAAGAAAGCCCGATGCCTTGATAGATTGAATTTCGTTTTCTAATGAACCCGAAAGTACATCACTTTGATAATCAGAGAGCAAGCCAGATAGAGTTTTATACTCTTGATTAACTGGGGCAATAAAAGGTAGCTCTCTCTTATAGAATTTTGGTTGAATCATTTTTTGTCTCCAAAGTAGCGGCGGTATTGCCTAAACGATTTTTAAAGTTACAACTAAGTGCTAGTAATATTTGATTGAAGAATCTAATTAAAATCCCAACGATTGCACAGCCACCAACCATCCAATTCGTGGTCACTTCCCCAATAGTCAATTCGCTCTAGTCGATCAAAAAGGGCTTCGGTTTCATGGTTAAGCAATGCATCGCCTGTAAATTTAGATGGGGTCGCAGATACACGACCTTTGACTTTATAAAGGTAATCTGTCAATCCATCGTGCAAAGACTCGCCCATTGTGCAGAAAGCATCATGGCGCAATTCACAAGCTTGATCGAGTGAAAGACCTAGTTGGAGCAGAAGAGGGATGGCGGGCAAACTTTGGTGGTCAGCTGCGAGCCAATTCGCTTGCTCTAACCATTCGGACATATCAAAGTTCTCTAGCTTGTACACTGGCATAATCCATCCCTCTAGTTACGGGTAAACAAACAAGTAGGCGTTTCTAATTGGCTCGATACTGTGTTACAGTCTTAAGGAAGGGGAGCAAGTCCCCTTGTCTTAAAAGTGCCTAACAAGCGTAATGATTGCGGTTGTTAGGAGGATAACGGTTAGTGGTATTTGGATTGCGAGTCTAATATTGTCTAACCGTTTATTCCTTATTTCGAGAATGAGCTTTTCATTCTCCTTTTCGAGTTTTTGCCTTTTTGTAAGTTTCATCCCCTTATCTCTTCTTTAAAAACTATATACATTTTAATGATTTAAGCTTAAAAAGTCAATAAGGAAATACACAAATAAGGGGTTTCGACCCGAAGGGATAAGCGAAGCGATACAGCAGAATCAAAGCGCAATAGAACAGTAAAGCTACTGCACACCAGACGAACTCTGAGCGCGTAAAGGGGTGTTGCCTGACATATCGCATATGCCAGGCTTAGAATGCGTGAGAGTGGCTCACAGCGCCCCCAGGAGCCCGACCGCACCTTGCCAAGCCCTGCGAACCTGTAAGCGTGTACTAGATCATACGTTCGCAATACTTAGCTAAAGTATTGGCTTCATGTTGAGTTTTACAATCGTGCAAGCACTCGATCCCGCCATCGATGCAGTGACCGAAAACAGACCAACATTTAACTGGCGTACCTTCTTCAAGATTGCTTTCCAAAAAGGGCTCCAAAGTGATGTCTCCGCCCTGATTTTGGTGTTCAATGCAAAACATTACCTCGATACCATCGTAATCCGTCCAAATAGGCTCAAGCTCTTTTGGCATGCAATTCCAACCGTTGGCCAAGATATCGTGGATCAACACATTATCATTTTTAGGGGAGCCTTCGGGGTCTAGCGTCGAAACGCTAGTCGCTGTTAAGTCATTAGAGACAGTTTGCTTGTCATGCGATGGAAACATAGTGGGTTCTCCTTTGTTGTCTGAATATCACTTTCTTTTTCGCCTGACTTCTTTTTCTCAGATTAGTGGTTCTCTTTTGCAATGGCGCGTAGCGGCTTCGCTTTACATTGCAAAAGAGGTTCCGTTCTGAGATATCTAGAAGTCAGAGCAGAAATGGGAAGTGGTATGAGCAAAGGAGACAAGCCACGGTTTCAGCGCATAAAGCATTACTGTCTCTTATGGCGTAGCAGTGAGAGCTCTTGCGTTAAGGATTGTTGGCCTGGAACTTAGAGCCACAGCAAGCTTGCTTGCTATCAGTGGCTCAAGTTAGCGGTCAGAGGAGCGTAGCGACGGAAAGCCTGGCCGCGAAGCGGCAACGCCCTGCTCAATAAAGTATTTCAAAAAAAAGAGATGAATAAGTAACACAACCTGACACTTAATCTGCTGAAGAATGATCCGCCCCACTCCCCGACTCAACTTGATTAACTTTCCCCAATGTAATCCAACGAAAACGATGAAAAGCCTTAAATCGCTTTTGAACATTTTTTAATGAAGAGAATGCATGAAGTGTTACTTCTGAATATCCAGGCCCACAAAATGCAGCTCATTTTGTTTGAGCCTTTGTATCTCAAGAATGAAGTTTTGAATTGATATGATGTCTTAAGTGTGGAGAAAGTAGAGCGACGTTTACACGCCGCCCACTTTGAGAAAGTTATAGGCTAGGTTCTGGTTGGTAGTCTTTAATGCAAATGTGTTTTAAAGGGTTGCCAATGTAAGCACATGAAAAATCTTGTAGCTGGCTTACGATATGCTCAGCATCGATGTTGATGTATACGGCCAGTTCGTCAGCATACATATGTAATGACACTAGTGTTTCTTTGTTTGCTATCATACTCATGCAGTCGTTCAAAAACGCGCGATCAATCTTAAGAGATTGAGATAGGAATTGTGCCAGGTCTATTGTCGGTTTCATGGATTTCCTTCCTGAATAGTCTTTTCAGTGTATAAATGAACAAGGCAGTTCACGGTGCAAGTTCAAAGCTGACCTCAAAAAGTCGAGTATCATAGCGGCAGCACTTAACCTCTATTTGGTTGTACCTTCGATATCGATTCACCAACTCTTCATGCAGGTTTATTGCTGAAGACTCATCTGTCATTCTCACGAAAGCGTAACCATCATTCGCATAGACATACACAATGCAGTCTAGGTACTTTAAATAGTTCGGCTCGTTTAGAGCGAGCCACTTATGACCACACCCATAAACAACCTTCTGAAACTGTCGGTTATTGATACTCATGAACATTCTCCTTGTTCGATAGAGTAGCGGGCCAGCAGCCCGCTAAGGTGTTAAGCGGCTATGTCTTTTAGTACGGGTAAAACTTCACGTACAAAAGCATTTTGGGCGTTCAATGTATGCTTACGAACCCAGGCATAGTTTCTGTGTCGAGAGCACTTAAACGCATTACTTTTTAAAATGCTCCGCACCTCTTCACTAGGCTTAGTGGTGAAGTGAATTGCAATCTTGTTGTCCTCGGTCAATTCGTATTCAATGCCGTTGTCCAGGGAGTCATTGAGTTGATTTGATTCGCGCCCTTCTTCAAGCTTCTTCTGCTCTTTTATGCGTTGTTCCGTTCGCTTGATCTCTTGAGAGCGGTTGGTCAATGAATAACTAGGAAACGCAACAACTTTTGAGGTAATGCGACAAGGTTTAAGCAAAGTGATCGCTGTGTCTTCATAGAGGCCGAACGACGTCTGAAGATCTTTAATCAGTTTGTCGATGTCATTTTGAGTCGCACCGGCTTTTAACTGGCCCTTGGGATACACTTTGCGCACCATCTTGTTAATGGCTATCCACATTTCTTTTTCTTTGACCAACTGTTCAAGCTTGGCTTCCAATTGCTGAAGAGCGCTAGCGGAGTCACTTTTGATCACAGTGCCATCACCTTCTGGAAGGAGCATTTTTACCGCTCGTTTATACAGCTGCTTTTCTCTCTCTGCGATGGCGTCATATTTGTTCATAGCGGAAGCAAGACGCTTTCTGTTGCGCTCGACGGGAAAATTTGCAGGGCCAGTAATGGCCGATGACATACAAACGGATTCAGCATGTATGTAGTTGATAAAGAGTTGAGCGACTTCTTTTTGAAAGTGTTTATGGATCTCTTCTAAATATTGTTCACAAACCTTCACAATGCCGTTCGCTTTGGCGGTAGTAATGGCCTGGTTCAATTGGACTTTGAAACCTTCACAACGCTGTGCGTAATCGACAACAACAAGAACGCCCTTGCGTTCAGGGCTGAATGAAGTCGCATGAAATGCGCGTTCAGCTGTCGACAAGTCGATAGCTGAAACGTACTGGTTGTGCTCAGGGTGTTTTTGTAGATGTTCAGCAAGTAGTTTTTGGCTGTAGTTCATGTGGAAATCTCCAAAGTAGCGGCGGTATTGCCTTGATTTCGAAATTAATTTTACTCCCGACCAACTATAAAGTCAATACGAGAATTTAAATTAAATCAAAAAAGGGGCCATCAAACCTGGCCCCTTTGGGTACTATGCTGCTACACATTCACCATGAAATTTTTTCAGCTGGCTTCTTAGCGAATTGATGCGGTTCAACGCTCGCCAATCACTCTCAATGTTGTCATTCGAATCTGGAACTAAACACTGTTTAATGTTCTTCAAAAACTCGATGGATGCTTGGCCATCCTCTTCGGCAAACTCCCCAACCACTTTATAGATTTTTGCGGCGGCGTCTTCTATCTGCTCTTCCGTCACTGTGTCACTCCATTTATTTCCAACAATGGTTGCGATTACCGTTGCGTCTTCGTTAGTGAAGTCTTGGCCCATCTGACCTAACACAACCTCTTCAACTGCTTGCTCTTCAGCTTGAGGTTCTGGCTGTTGAACAACTTTCGGTTGCTCGAACTCACCGAAATATTGCTTTTCTAATTGCGCTTGCTCTGTATCGAGAGGGCAGCCAACGGCCAGTTGGAGCTTATTCGCTGTCAGCATTACGCCTGTGCTATCAGGTTTCATCTTTCCGCTGACTTGATCGAATGCCCTGTCTTTAAAGTCATCACTCCAGCGAGACACATCCAAATCATCCAACTTAGACAAATCTACTTTGTCGAAAGAAATGAAGTTAGTGAGGATATTTTTTGCTGCCAGTGCTAGCGCCTTAAGAAAAACCGCGTACGTGTTTAAATGAGTTTCGCGATGGTCCCTTGCATCATTCAATCCAAAGTTCAATGCACTCCATCCAGTATGACGGCTGAATGTCATCCAAAACTCTTTAGCAATTTCTTTCTGTTCCGTAGTTAGCTCTTCTTTAGCTTGTTTGTTAGTTAAGCCCAGGAAGCTTTGAGTCGCATCTCGAATAGTCTTCAGTGAGAAGTAATTAAGGTTTGATCCGGTGATAGCATTGCGCTCAAAATCGACCATATCTTTAAAACACGTGAGATCCGTGGCCAGCTCAACAGCAAATTTACTCATTGGATCTCGGTGGTCATAAGCAATCGAAATAGCCGCAGGCGGCTTGGCCAAGTTGTTGTTGATATCACTAAATCCAATTTGGCGGTCAGTTAATGACAAATCAGTGTAAGCCATAAAAGGCACCTGGATTGTGCTCAAATCAAGGTCTTTCAATTCCGGATCAGTCGCAATTTTTTTAATCGCGTATGCTGAGCCAGAAGAGCGGTGTTGGCCATCAAACAATTTAATGGTGCTATCCATTGAAACTACTAACACGCCTTGAGACAGCATATTAACATCATCGGTACGTTTGACATTGAGCACCTCATAAACATCAAAAAACGTCGCCGGCTTACTATTGACAGGGGTATCGATCAAACCCACTACACTCGGGAAGATATAAAAGCGATTTTTCTTCACATTATCAATCAGATAGTCGCCAAATTTTTCAGCTCTTTTATTGTTAACGGCACGCTGTGAGCGATCTAGAGTCGACCCCTTATCGTCCAGGTTTAGCATTTTGACCAGCACCTTTAGCGGCACATTGATCTGGAAGTATTGAGTGTGTTGAAGGCCGCGAGTCGCAGGGAAGCGGTAGCTGAACGGTTCGTTAAGTAGCATTTTTTCCAACATGATGAATCTCCAAAGTAGCGGCGGTATTGCCTTGATTTCGTTGTTAATTTTAATCCCTACCGCCTAAAAAGTCAATAGGGAAATTTAATAGATTTAGCTTAATCTGCAAGGGTGACGTCTAAAACCTTAAACCACTCATCCTCAATATTTTCAATCGTTTTGGATCTGAGTGACGCACTAATGGCTCTAACGTGAAGCGTTAATGTTTCGCCGTCTTCAGTTTCTACCAACACCTCTGCGCAATATACTTTTGATTTATTTGTCATCGCTGACTCTCCAATTTTGCATGCAAAATTATGGGCCGCTCGCACGGCCCTCAACCTTAGTACATCTTTTGCCACTCGATAAAATCAGAATCACCCCACTGCGCTGATTGATACTCAGGACTATTTTCAATCAGAATGTCTTTCATAATGCGACGTAACTCTTGAAAGTGCGCCCAACATTTGCGGCTTTCGCAAGAGACCACACCATCCTCAGCACAATGATAGATAAGGTAATCAATTGCTTTCACGGTAGCCGCAATTTGCTTGTAATCCGCTTTTGGGCGGTGGTTCGTTGGAGCAACTGAAGGGTCACGACGCTTGTACGATTCAAAGGCTTCAATCTCTTCGTGAGGATAACGAAGGCGATAAGCGCGATGATTGGCCACATGAAACAAGCGGATCAAGTTAAGTACACCATCACTTGGAGAGCCAAAAAATGGGTCAGGATCTAAAGAAGCCAAAAAACCTTTAAGCGTGTCGGCATTATGCAACTTGCCAGAGAAAGCAATGGAAGAAAGAGAAGATTTAAGGTGAGCCAGGAAGTCATCACCAACATAAAAACATGACATATTAAAGTCTCCAAAGTAGCGGCGGTATTGCCTTGATTTCTTGAGCTATTTTAAGCTTTTACGCTTAAAAGGTCAATAGGGAAAATTAATAAACTAACAATCAAAATAGAGTTTATCGATATCCTTGTATGGTTGATAACAGTCTAAGATTTCACCCAAAACAACAAACCGAGTGACTTCGTCCTCCTGGCGACACTCACCGCCGTTCTGGGAGGTGAACAGCTTCAGAGCTTCAATGGCCTCCTGGTAACTATAAGAGCTCTCTCTGAGCGCTTCAGCGAAGCCAATCAAGCCTTTAACCTTGCTCGCTTCCAGGACAAGGTTTTCAAAACTCACATTCAGTTTCATCTAGTTACCCATTTGCCAGGCGAAAAAACCAATAGTAGCAACAAGAGACACAATCGAAACGATAACAGTGATCTCAACGATGTTCCTTTCAAAGCTCTCAAGTAATTTCATTTTACGATTCCTTTTTGGCTGAAGGTGTACCAATAGAGTTTACACAATGATCATACTCAAGCTTAAACTTTAAATACAGTTCGTAAGCTTGTGAATATTGTTCCTCTGTGATGTCTTTACGGCCTTTAAGTACCCAAAGAAAGTCTTCAGAGAGCGACAGTGCGGCCCCTTCAGGCTTGCACTCTTCAGCGCTAGCGTTAGAAGTACAAACAAGCAGTGAAGCCAGGACAAGCCATTTAACAGAATGTAGTTTAATCATGCTTTTCTCCTTTTTTGAAAGTATGAGTATTGTACTTGTCCACACTTAAAAAGTCAATAAGGAAAAACAATAACTAAATAATGTCGACCCGAAGGGATAAGCGAAGCGAGACAGCAGAGCCAAAGCACAAAAGAACAGTAAAGCTACTGCACACCAAAGGGATGCTAAGCGTGTGAAAATGTGTTGCCCAACCTAACCCATATGCCAGGCCGCGACTGCGTGAGAATGAAGCACAGCGCCCCCAGGAGCCCGACCGCACCTTGCTAAGCCGAGCGAAGCGACCTACGGACTGTCATCACTAGATGAACATTCAGTGGAACTGATAAACCAATGACGACTCACTAAGATTCACATAAAGAATTGCGTTAAGGATTGTTGGCCTGGAACTTAGAGCCACAGCAAGCTTGCTTGCTATTAGTGGCTCAAGTTAGCGGTCAGAGGAGCGTAGCGACGGAAAGCCTGGCCGCGAAGCGGCAACGCCCAACTAAAAAGAAAGGATCATTTTATCGACCAAAGATACTCAAACCTTTGTCAGTAATACGCCAATAGATTTTTGAAGAGTTACGGCCAAAATTATTACCATATACAACCTCACCATCTTTGTTAAGCACTCTTCTTTCTACGAATCCAGCTTCTAACAAAGCATAAAGTGCCTTATGTGAATTACTCAGACTTGGAACATCGAGAAGATTACTTTTGAGAGAATTGGCTTCAAAGAACACCTTCCCTTCATCATCACGATCTCTTTCGACCTTGCCTTTATCCAGGTCTTGGTCACAAAGATTCATTAACGTAAGAAATTGAAAACATAAAGAAACTCTGGTTAATTGAGAAAGTTCTTGAAGGTTTTTGGTATAAGTTTCAAAGTTCACACTCATGATTCACTCTCTTGCTTCATCTTTTTAATATCACACACCGCATCGACACAAACTTTAAGCCACAAAAAGCCCAATTCACCTTCCAGGTTCAGCGGTAGAACTTTAGACAACTCGTCATAATTCGGCTCATCACCACCACGTTCACGAACGAACAGGGCAATCATAGCGAACCACTCAGACTGTTTAGTTGGTGTCCACTCTAATTCCATCAAGCAAAGGTAAGCAGACTTGGCCAACCACTGCGGTAAATGTTTATATTTTTCTGGTTGATAAACACGTTGTCTTAACCAGTCAGCGCTCATAGACTCTTTTTCAGTCAGTTCATGCTTCTTGGCCATATCAAAAAGCAAAGCTGCACTTCTGTCTCGATCTTCTCTAGATTTTTCAGCGGCATTCAAAAACGCCACAACAAGGGTTCTGTACTCGTCTTTTAGACGTTCATTGTAATTATCAATTTTCATTTGTTTGTCCATTCGTCGAAAACGCACCTGTTACACTTGCGCTCTTGACTACATTTCTTTGTTAGCTTCTAGAGCAATATCAAACCAAGGGCCGATAAGGTACTCCCACTCCTGGGTGATACGGTGGCCGTTAAGCAGTAAATAACGCGCTGCAATAGCTTTGCTTAATTCATCATTGGGTTGCCAATCGTTATCAATTAGGTAGTCAAAAGCTGCACGACACGCCCACTGTGGTGCTTTTTTAGCTTTAACCCAATGTTTTAGAGATTCACCTGGTGGGGCGCTCCGAAAAGTGATGTATTTTCTTTCAATAGCAATGTTCGTTAAACACTCTGCTGCCTGAGTGCTTGAACCATCGAACTGATAAGAAAACCACTTAATCAAATTGGCTCGTTTGGGGTTAACCACGCGAGCCAATGTTGTTTTAGCTGTCATATCAACCAGTGTAATAGCCAATCAGCTCAATATCAGACGCAGATACACTCTGCGCCTCTGGAGCATCATCTAGCAGCACCATGAGCTCACCATCTACGGCATTTCCAGTGATATCGATGACACCGTATGCACCATCAACTTTTACGCGAATCGCTTTAGCTTTAGCTTTGCGATCTTTTTTGGCGGGTGTTAGATTATTTTGCTCTTTCTCTGAAGCATCGTTTGACTTCTTGCTCTTAAGTTCCTTGGTCAGCTCTTGCGCTTGTTTACGCGAAACAGCATCACCGCTAGACAGTAAGCTCTCTGTGGCATCAGGGTTTAGTTCATGGGCTATGCGAAGCGAATTGATGGTATCGACATCACCAATAGTTCCCTCGCTATAAGCGTTTTTCACCACTTCTGGCGCTTCAATTGCCTTTAAGTATGCGCTGACTTTAGGTGTAGAAATACCTAATTTCTTGGCCACACCCTTATTATCAAGGTCGTTCTCTTTTTTACCTTTTTCGATGGCCATGCCGATTTCAAAAGGAGTCAAATCTTCACGAATGATATTTTCAGCAAGCTGGCCCCAGATGGTACCAGGCGCTCGAACGAGACAATCTAAATGCGTGATCTTGTCACTCATCTTAGCTCCTCTCCAACGGCGCTCGCCCTTTTGAATACAGTAACCACGAGAATCACGCTCACTGACAACAATAGGTTGGATTTGCCCTTCTTGCTCCAAGCTAAAAGCCATTTCTTCAATACTTTCAGCGTTAAAGTTCTTTCTTACCTGTTCGGTACTGTAAATATCTGTTTTGGGAATGCGAACAATCTGTTCACCAGGAAGTATCGCGACTGCTGATTCATCTAACAAGTCAACGCCTTCTAATGCCTCTGCTCTATTTCGTAAGCTCATGCTTTCATCTCCAAACGAGTTTGAAATTCATCGACAAATGCATTAAACCCAAAGTCTTCAGCATGTTTCGGAGAGAACTCGACCAATGCTTGACCAGTTTCAATGGCTTCAGAAACACGAACGGTTTTATATAGTTTGTTTTCAAAAACCAATGATGGATAGTGTTTTCGTAAGTCTTGTTCTTTCTCAGCTTGGTTCTTAGGCGCTGGTCGCTCGGCAAGATTGATAACGATACCGATAATTTCAAGGTCTGGATTCAAGCGCTTTTTAATTTGGGCTTGTGTCGTCATTACCTTATCGACACCTTTAATGGATTGTCCTTGAGCCTGAGAGACAATCAAACCTTTGTTAGATACAGCTAACGCTGTATGTTGCAATGCGCCAACACTAGGCGGGCAGTCAATAAATATGTAGTCGTAGCTGTCTTTAATAGCATCTAAGCTGTCAGCGAAATCAAACATATTGTCTTGGGTTACGCTAGCTAACTTTTTCGAACTACCCATAACATGAATATTCTCGTTCACGGCATACGGTTTCGCTTCCACAACGCCGCTAAACATGTACATAACATTGCTCGGGTGCTCGCCACTTTCAAAACCTTCCATTGAGGCAAGCTCAGGGGCTAATGCTTCGCCTAAGTTATTTTGTGGGTCGAAATCCAAGAACAGACAACGCTTGCCTTGCAAGGAAAGCGTTTTGCCAAGGTTGACACATACTGACGTTTTACCCACGCCGCCTTTTTGATTAACTATACAAATGATAGTGCTCATTGTTGATACTCCTTTGAGAATGGCGTTAACGCCTGATTACCTTACCTATATTACGCCTTAACCATAAAAAGTCAATAGGGAAATACATTAATTTTGCATGCAAAATTGTTATTAATATTGAAAGCTCCCGTAATTGATACGTGTTAACTTTTTCTTCTTAACTACTTGCGTAGTGATGCTTAGTCGAACATGAGAATAAAAATGAGATAATGAATATGAAGAGAAGTGGGCTTAGCATCTTATCAGGGCAACATCGAACCAGGAGGAAAGAATTTGCGCACTAATGAAAATAGACTGTTTAATAATATTGAAGGTGTCCAAAGAATCGAATACGCATGTGGATGTGGTAAAGGTTATTACCGATTTAGAAAAGACATCGAGCGAATAGAAAAGCACGGTCAACTCCCGCACACATGTACGGCATGTCAAAAACTAGTATATTTTGTCATGCCGTACCCAGCGCTGAGTTACAAAGGGAGGGTTTTTGTAGATTTCGACACCATCCGTGGTGAAGTATAAAAAATTTTGCATGCAAAATTTTCGAGAGTAGGGTTAAGCGAAATTAGCTGTAGAGACGATCCTCCCTAAGTTATTGTTTCGATCTTATCTTTGCCAGTGTTATTTTTGATAAATATCTACCGATCATCACGGTAATAAAAAGAGCAAGCATTCCTACTATAGCTCCATATTTATAAAAAATGTCGACAAGCCCTATCCAAACAATTGCAATGGTTCCGAGTAAAGCTATAAATTTTAGTATTGGCATTTTTCCCCTTAAACGATGAAAATACCGAGAATTGAGGTAGTAAAGCCCACAACCCCAAGTACCCCAATATGTTTCCTTTCCTGCATATCTTTACTGGCATATTTACAAGCTGCACAGCTAACAGCACATAAACTGAATAGTACCCAAAATGAAACTGGCATCGTCTTTTCCCTCTAGTATTTGATTTCCAGTTCAGCCCCGTTTTCACAAGGTACTGCTAATCGATCCATTAGCGATGCTGAGCGCTGAAAATCAGGATGTTCTGTCCCTTCGTCTGTATCATTCTCGACGTGCCACCTTTGGCGCATCAAAGCGCGATTGATTAGTTCTAGATCTTCATTTGTTAATTTAATCTTCATTTACTCTCCCCCAAATTAATTTTTCTAACAATGAGAACGGATACCGTAGGGTGATGTTCCACTGATTTGATAACACCGCCACAGCTACCATATTCATTATCCCAATAAATTGTATCGCCTTTACTTACTGGATTAACAAAATACGCATTCGTACCTTCTGATCTAGCATCACCTTCATTCTCTTGAATGAGTTCTATGAAGTATTTAAATTTTCCAGACATTTTTTCCCCATTGTTCGTTCCCTTGCTTTACAAATAGCTATTCATTGAGCGCATCAGCACTTCAAATGTTTCCGGTTCAATTTTTTCAGCATTAGCTATTCTAACAATCTCGCTAACACAATAACCTGTACAACCAAGATGCGCCCAACGACCTTTTACATCATCGGTAGTGACCAATCTTGCAGTTTGTTCACTAGCACTTTTCATTAAAATAGCTTTTCGCAACCTTATTGCGCTTGATAGATCTCCATCCAAGACTATGAAAGGTACTGCCATATTTTTCCCCATTAAAGAGTTTTAGGAATGTTATTAGCATCCATGAACGCACTAACCTTACTCACCAGTTGTTTTGCACTTGGCTCTGTTTCTAACATGGTCAGTAGTTCATTCACGTTTGAAATACATTCGTAATCAACGGATACGACTTGCTTACCTGTACTAGCAATATGAGTGTCACAAGCCGTCTGTAATTGAAGTTCAACTAGTGAATCAACCATCGACAAACCAAACTCTTTAGCCGCTGTTTCTGTCACTGTTGCGTTTGAACTCGATGCGGCTAACGTCAAACCCATTGTTATAATAAACTTTTTCATAACGCTCTATTTTCCCCGCTAATCCAAAATTAGTATGTTGTCGATCGGGTTGAGCTTAATTAAAACCCAATCATAAAAGTGACAGAGCAGAAATAGGACAAAGCTGATTACAGCCCATGCAATGGAGATTTTTGTTGGTATGTCACCTACCCAAAGACTAAGTAGTGCTGCGAACAATAAAAAACCAGCTAAAAGTCTACCTACTTTTATCACTAGCCCTCGTAGCCACAATAAGGGGTAAAACACGATTCCTTTCAGAACATTAATCATTGCTCAACTCTCTAGTTCTAGTCCTAATAAATCGATCATCTCAACCCACTGGTGAGAATCTAGTTCATCACCCATAGCATCCATATGATCTTTATCTTCTTCGGGAACGGTCATGACCAAATAGAACTCATCGTCCATTTCGCCTACAACATCTTCGACATAAATACGCTGCCCAGTTTCAGACACATAGACCGTATCAGGCATAGGCCGTTTTTCTATCAACGCATTAGAGTTTTCCCTGTTTACCTGTGGTTGAAGAACCTCATTTTCCGCAAAAAAGTAAGTCATAAAGCCTGACTCGTCTTCGGTGTATCCAACTACTTTTTCACTTTCTAATAAGGCGAACTGTGTAGCCAATGCGGTCCTATCTCTCTGTGGCATTAAGTCAAGGTATTCATCTTCTGATAAAACCGTATGCATAGTTTGTGGCCCTTCTGTTCCCACAACGTATACCTGCCCTCTTTCCAGTGATTTGAATATATCCAAATATTTCTGCTCACTTTGAATGTACTCAATCAATAGCGGCTTAACACCATCAATGACGTTTTGTGCTGGAGCTGGAGAGTAGGGCTTAGATTTAGCCGCTTTCACTTTTTTTCTTGCCTGACGGCGCTTATTCTTCTTTGCTTGCCTAACTGACATTTTCTACCTCTTTTCGTTAACTGGAATTACTTGGTGAGCAATTCCATTTTCATTAAAGAAATCCAAAAGTTTTTGAAAGTGTTTTCTGTTCGAATAGACCTTTGCACTATCGAAAGATGTGGTAAGTGAACAGTTTGTTCCGCATCGTTTAATAGAGGTAACGTAAGATCTATCTAACCCTTTATCACTATTGCGAATTTTGAGCCTTTCTGTGATTTCGATAACCCACGCCATTTCTTTTCCCTCTACTTTTGGTTTTTGTATTTGGCAAATAACATTGTTGTAAGCGCCGCGCAAATCAACAAACCAAGCCAAAACCAACCATTCGTTAAAAAGCTATTATTTATACGAAGCAGCATCATTTTCCCCATCTTCTTGAATCTTTCGATTGGTAAAATATGTTAGTGCTGCTGCGTGAAACTCACAATTTTTGATAGTAGTCATCATTTCAAAGCCATAGCCCGTTTACAGACTTATCATTGAGCGACTGTTTTTTCATTTCATGAAGAGCATCACAAAATCAAATATGAATCTGCACACATATGAGTTAAATTTAGCATTTCATGCTCAATTGTTGGTGTAAGCTATTAATGATAAAGGGATACAGAGTCAAACTTAATGGAGAAGAGCTCTCAATGGAAAGGTATATATCAGATATAGCCGATCACGATTTATTGACTGCAGCAGAAGAAGTTCTTCTTTTTGAAAAATATAAAGCGGGATGTCTTGTGTCTAGAGATAGACTCATAACTTGTAACCTCAAGCTTGTTGTAAAAACGGCTCGTTCCTATTCGCAGAGACTCTGTGTTTCACTTAACCTTCTGGATTTAATTAGTGAAGGGAACATTGGCTTGATGAAAGCTATCGACAAATTCGATCATACTGCTGGGAATCGACTTTCAACTTACGCAATATGGTGGATCAGAGAGTCCATTGAATCGTCATTGTTGAATGTAAGTCGAACGGTTCGTATACCAGTTTATAGGTTGAAACTCGCTTATAAAATATCTCGTATTATGTACAACAAACATGAGAAACGATTCATTAATCCATGCATGATTCAGAGCATCGCAAGTGAGTTAGACGTTTCTGTCTCAGATATCCGTGAAGCTATGTTCCTCATTGACATGGGGTTCGACAGAACAGTTCATACCGAACCACCATTTCATTCGGTTTCTGAAATGCATTCTGAATCTATAACTTGCCCTCTTGATTCTTTGTGCAAAACTGAATTTGAAAGTGACATAAAAAACCTTATTACTCAGTTACCAAGTCGCGAGCGTATCGCTGTATCAACTCGTTATTCAGTTTTATCTGACTTCGACCTTATGGTTCAATTCAAAGATGTCGGGGATGAGCTAGGAGTTTCGATTGAACGAGCACGTCAACTCAACAAACAAGGTATAGAGATATTGAGGTTAAGATTAAAGGAGCATGGGTGGGGGATCTGAACCAATAGTTTTGGCATTGCGTTAAGTGATTCGGTAATACCGACTGTTGGTGTTACCGAATATCCATCGAACTGCGCCTTTCCGTTATCGATACACGCCTGTAATCGCTGTCGAGCTTTTTCTGACCTAAAACCACCCCAGCAGCAGAACCCCAAAAAACCGATAGCAAAAAAAGCAAAATCTACTGCTTCCATCTTTTCCCTGCTAGTTAGTGCTTGGTTATATCTGATAGATCTTTAAGCGACTCAATTTCGTCTTTATCATCAATTACAACTTCAAGAACAATTTCTTTTCTAACGCTCTTTTGGATTGAGTGTCCTTGAAACTGTTGCGGTGTGAAAGTTAAGTCATCTTCTATAACAACTGCTTGATACTTCGCATCAATTGGAATTTTCTTGGTCATATTCTATATTTTTCCCTTAAGAATCGTTAGAAGCTTTACTTGGAAGGTGATCATCGACATGAGCTTCTAGTACTACCTTCGCTTCATTCGCCTTCTGATCAACTTTAGCCTGTGCTTTAGCATTCAAATGCTTCAACAAGTGACTAACCAAAGGTACGTTGTCTAACTTATTAATTGCATCGGCTAACTTAGAACTTTTATCGATAGCATCAATAATCGGATGATCAGAGTTGTTATAGTCAGATATAAGCTTTCCTGGGTTTTCACTGTTAACTTGAAGCAAATTGAATAATAGTCGCGTCCTCAGCTCTCCACTGGAATCGTCTTCACCTATTTTGGATATCTGAGTAGATAGCCCTTCGAATGTCTTACTCGAAACTTCCTTGTGAGTATATTCTTCAATAAGGCGCTTGCTAAGTTTGTAACTTTTGTTTGAAGAGTAAGCCACCCATAAGATTGGAGCATATACGGGCAACATTAGCGAAAAGATAGTCGGCGTATCCTTTATAACGGTGACGAACTCTTGCCCTTGAAATAACACACGAAAAACACTGTATAACAGTGGTATCGATGAACAAATAATTAAGCCAACTATTGCTACGAAGAAAGACTTTTCATGCTTTTCTAATTGTGTTTTCTCTACCTTGATCTTTTCTACATAAGCCCCTGACAGCCCAGCAGTTAACGCGGAAGGTAATAATGCATTTATCTTGCTAACAATACCCTGATACTGTTCATTGGCAGCATTAATTGCATCACCAGTTTTTTCATTAAAAAAGTCTTCTAGCTCTTGCAATTTAATTGACTGAGTATCAATAGTCTTTGACAAATCATTCGACAAAATTGAAAGATCGTCTCTAATCTTCTGATAACTAGTTTCTAATTGCTCTTTCAAACCTTCAACTTGTTGAATTTCTCCTTCATCATCTTCATAACTATGACCAAAAATACCTTCATAAAGCTGACGGATCTCTTTCCTTTCATTAGTTGCATTGTTTAGAAGTGATCCGCACCAGAAGTTTTGGACACTGAGTTAAGTGAGTACAATCACTAACGAGGTGAACAATGACAACTAAGAAAACACGAATTAAACATGCTCCTGAATT